>JANWKX010000109.1 GCA_025451145.1 Vampirovibrionales bacterium | reverse complement strand
GGCATCCGAGGCTCGACCAGAATGATCCCCAGGTTATAGGACGATGTGTGGATCAAACTGGGTGTAATCCAGAATCTTACTGAAAGCTTTATCCGTCAAGATTTTCTCGGTACCTTTGACGACGCAGCTCAACGGATCTGCCGCAATGTGAACCGGTACTTCGACTTCTCTGGAAATCAGTTCATCAAATCCAGCTAACAGGGCGCCGCCTCCGGTGAGCATAATACCGTGATCGACAATATCAGAGGCCAGATCCGGTGGCGTTTGTTCCAAAACACTTTTCACGCCTTGGACAATGGTCATCAAGGTTGCCTGCATGCAATCCCGGATTTCAGCGCTGGTCAACCGAGTGGTCTGGGGCAAGCCGGATTGCATATTAATGCCTCGGATCTCCATTTCATCATCATCGCCATGAATGGCAGATCCCAGGTGAATCTTGATTTCTTCGGCGGTTCTATCCCCAACCGATAAGTTGTGGTTGGCTTTCAGGTAGCTTTTGATATCCTCGTTCAGGTGATCGCCCGCAATCCGAATGCTTTTGCTAATAACAATCCCGTTTAAGCTCAAAACAGCTATCTCAGTGGTCCCACCGCCAATATCAATGACCATGGAGCCAATAGGTTTATCAATGGGCATTCCTGCGCCAATGGCAGCCGCCATCGGTTCATCCACCAGGTAAACAATTCTAGCGCCTGCGCTGTAAGCCGCATCACCTACGGCACGTCGTTCCACCTCAGTCACACCGCTGGGGATTCCAATGACAATTCTGGGGGGCAATCCAAGGAAACGTTGCTCCATGGCTTTGAGGAGGAATTTTTTTAACATGACCTCAGCCCACTCAAAATCCGCAATCACGCCTTCACGCAACGGGCGAATGGTTTTCACATGTTCCGGGGTCCGGCCAATCATGTCCTTGGCAAGGCTGCCGACTTCTAGAACTTGGGCGGGTGATTTGCTTTGATCAATGGCAACCACAGACGGCTCGTTTAAGACGACCCCTTTGTTGGTTGTGCAAATCATGGTGTTTACTGTGCCCAGATCAACCCCAATATCATTGCCGGTTTTTCGAGAGAAGTTAAACAGTCCCACCTTAAAGTCCTTCCTAAAGTCATTGCTTATAACGATATATCTTTGATTATAGGAGATGATGTTAAAAAATTGTAATATTCATTTTTCAAGACTTTCGCCAATCCACCGTAAATAGGATTCCAGCCCCTGGGAAATCGGGATTTGAATAATCTCCGGAAGCTCGTAAGGGTGATTGGTTTTGACCCATTGCTGCAATGGCTCCCATTGTTCCAGGCCTGTTTTACAAATCAACATGGCTTCCTGATCTTCTTGGACTTGACCTTGCCATCGATACACTGAGTGAATCCCAGGAATAATGTTAACACAAGCAGCCAGTTTTTCCTCAATCAAACCTGTCGCCAGTTTTTTAGCACACTCTATTGTTGGTGCCGTGATTAAAACAATTCGATAGGGTGTCATTGCTTCTTGTCGTTGCCTCATCGCATCTTTATAAAACTTTAATCTCTATGGCTATTGACCCTTATACAGCGGGTGGTATTTAATACAGTCTGAAAACCTATGTAACCTATCATATCTCTCTAAAACTTGTAACCCCTTTGAACCTTGGGACTTATCCCGCTTCCCTTGCTACTCAGGATTTATCCGATCTTGATTTTGGATAAGGGAGTGGATACCTCAAAGTCGTATCGTCGATTCTGAAGATAAGTCGGGCATTTAAGCATTCGTTATACAAATCGGTATGTTAAAGCAATTAATAGTTGAGGAGATCTTTACTGTGAAATTCAAAGTTTTAACCCTGTCTGTTATGTTAGCTTCCTTCTTGGCTGTTGGCATGTTGTCTGGTTGCAGCAAGCCAGCTGGTGAAGCTGGTACCGCTGGCAACGAAACCGCTGCTCCTGCCGCTGGCAACGAAACCGCTGCTCCTGCTGCTGGAAACGAAGCTGCTGCTCCCGCTGCTCCTGCTGCTGGAAACGAAGCTGCTGCTCCTGCCGCTCCTGCTGCTGGAAACGAAGCTGCTGCTCCTGCCGCTCCTGCTGCTGGAAACGAAGCTGCTGCTCCTGCCGGTGGCAAAACCGAGTAGTTTTAACTCCATTTTTTCTCAAAAGAGATCCTGGCCATCGTCAGGGTCTCTTTTGTTTTGTCTTATCCACGGATGCTAAACGTTCATTGATGGCCGGATGAGTCTCAATAATCGCAAGCATTAAATTCATCTGTTGTTGAAGCCACTTGATGGGATCCTGCCAAATTTTGGCATAATGAAGCTCACTGGGGGCAAACTTATCTTTGTACTCTTGAATTAAGGCATCTGGCAACGATTGCCCTTGCTTTAAATAGTTGATAACTTCCCGAAAGAGCTGAATTTGGGCATCGAGATAATAGACTTCCAAATGATGACGATCTTCATCCGCCTCAAAATACCAAAGCATAGTGTAAGCGCATCCCACAGAGGCATCCTCATTTCCTTCCCTGGGCCAGCTATTTAAAGCGGCTCGAGCAGAAATCTCTTCATCCAGGACAGCCTCAACGAGGATACTGGCCTGCTTTCGATAGGCAATCGTCCGTTCAGGGTTCATAGCAAAAGCACATCATAAGACATTCAGGGACCCAATACACTCATTGTATGCCTCCGGCAGGAGAAGGAGGCCAATTAAATAATGGATTTTCACTTCGTTTAAGGTATAACTAAAGCGCATCCCATCGCGATTCTTGCGCCATTTTCAGGGAATCGAAAATCAGATCAATGACGAATCCATCCAATCTCCAACATCCTGGGTTCACCGGAATAAAAGCCCCATTGGCTGGGAAAACCATTCTGGTCACCCGAGCCTGTCACCAGGCTGAAGCCTTTATTCAAGCGTTGGAGAACCTTGGCGCAATGGTGCTTCATTGTCCATTGATTCAGATATCGACCATAGACCTCTCAAAAAACCCCATCCCTGATTTAACCGCCTATGACTGGGTCATTGTAACCAGCCAGAATGCGGTGGAGTGCTTCTTCGCCCAGTTAGATCCATCGGTTTATGCCAACGTGTTACCCCAAAGCATCATTGCTATAGGACCCGAAACGCAAAAGGCTCTTGAAAAATTTGGCTTTCCAAATGTGATCACGCCTCAAACCTATATCGCAGAAGGGATTTTAGAGGCAATCACAGCAATCGACCCCCACCTCAGCGGAAAGCGTATCCTCCTCCCCCGTGCAAAAACGGCTCGGGATGTTTTACCAATGTCCTTAAAGTCTTACGGATGCCTTGTGGATATTCTGCCGGTCTATGAAACCAGGATGATTGATGTGGGGGCCGAAACCAATCGGCTCATCGAATGGCTCCAAGAGGAGAAAATCGACTGGATGACCTTTACAAGCGGGTCAACGGTTGAAGCCCTTGCAACTCATCTTGGGCCATCTCTTAAGACATCCCCTTGGTTACTGAAGGACACGCTGTTAGCCAGCATCGGTCCACAGACCTCTCAAGCCCTTCTCACCCGCTTTCAACGTGTGGATTGCCAAGCCACAGCCCACACAACGCAAGGTCTCATCCAGGCGATTTTGGATTATAATCAAAGGCATTCCACCCCAACTTAAAGGAGATTGGCATGACAAGTTCAGCATTAGACATTGCTCATCAGTTGGAAGTCACCCCCGATTTGCTTCGGAATAATTGGTGTGTGCCCAGGGAAACCGGCAGATTCCTGCATCTGTTGGCCTTGAATACCCCAGGTGCCAGAATCTGTGAAGTCGGAACCTCCATCGGTTATTCCACGTTATGGCTGGCGATGGCTGCTCAGACCAATGGTGGCGCTGTCGATACGTTGGAGTATTTTGAATCCCGGCAAGAACTGGCGAAACAGAATATTGAATCCGCCGGGCTGTCCGGTGTTGTTCATTTTCATTTGGGCCAGGCCATTGATTTGCTCAAACAATTTCAAGCCCAGCAAGCGCAATTTGACTTTGCCTTTATCGATGCCGCCAAAAAAGAGTATATTGATTATATTCAGTTGCTGGAACCCATGCTCACGCCCGGCGCATATGTTGTTGCAGACAACACACGCTCCCATCGTGATGAAATGTTGGACTTTCTGGCCTATATGGAAGCCTCGCCCTCATTTGATATTGCCGAATTGGAAACGCCCAATGGGCAATTGGTTGCCAGGAAACGCTAAAGAACCCCCATTGTGAAGATTGTCATCGCCCAACTCAACCCAACCGTTGGTAAAATCCCTCAAAATCTACAGAACATCCTGGAGGCCATTGATCACGCCAAGCAGGCACAGGCCCAGGTGATTCTTTTTCCGGAGCTTTGTGTCTCTGGCTATCCACCAAAGGATCTTCTATTACTGCCGGATTTTGTAACGGAGTGCCTTGAGGCCAACCAGCGGATTCAGGATGCCTCAGATGTCTCCTTACTGATTGTCTGGGGGAATATTGATCGAAATACATCTCCCATCGGAAAACCCTTACACAATACCGCTTATTGCGCCTGGAACGGTCAAATGTTGGCCAAAGCCTACAAGACCAACTTGCCCACCTATGATGTTTTTAACGAAACCCGCTATTTTGAACCCGGCTTGGAGGCTGAATCCATCCCGGTTGTCCATTGTTTTGGCAAGACCTTTGGCCTGACCATCTGTGAGGATTTGTGGAGTTATCCCAGGTTTACGCCTGAAGAGCGGGCAGAAATCGCGCCCATTATCTACTCCACCAATCCATTTTGCCAGATACTGCCTGGCACTGTCGATTATTTACTGAATATGTCCGCCTCTCCCTATCGTTTAGGGAAACCTGCACTTCGAAGCCGGCTCTTGAAACGTATTTCAGCCTCGGAACAAACCACGATTATTTATGCCAACCAGGTTGGCGCCAATGATGATCTGATCTTTGATGGCTATAGTAGTATCACCCGCCCCTCTGGAGAGGAGTATCAGACACCTGGATTTCAGACCGCGTTGGCAACGGTGATGATTGAAGCATCCCGCCTAGTAGGTATACATGAGTCTTCAAGGCTTTTAGGGCAAGAGTATGAGCTGATTGAAGCCCTTACCTTGGGGATTCGCGACTATGTCGTGAAGACCGGGTTTAAGATGGTATTTATTGGCCTCAGCGGCGGCGTGGATTCGGCTTTAACGGCAGCCTTGGCCACCAGGGCCTTAGGGCCTGCCCAGGTGGTTGGTATTGGGATGCCGGGTCCCTACTCCAGTTCCCATAGCCTATCGGATGCTGAACTCCTGGCCCAGAATTTGGGGATCCCCTTTAAGGTCTACGAAATTAACGACCTATTCCAATCTGGGCTCAATCTGTTAAGCCACGGAGAGCGTATCCAGGATTTAGCGGAACAAAACTTACAGGCACGCCTGAGAGGGCTGGTTTTAATGACCTTGGCAAACCGTGAAGGTGGGTTGGTCTTAACCACTAGCAATAAATCTGAAATCGCGGTGGGTTATTCAACGCTTTACGGGGATTCTTGTGGAGCCCTCGCGCCACTGGGTGACTTATTAAAGACTCAGGTTTATCAACTGTGCAAGGCTTTAAACCTAGAGGCCGGTTATGCCCTAATTCCAACCGGCATTTTGAAGAAGCCTCCTTCTGCAGAGTTGGCTCCAGGGCAACTGGATAGCGATACGTTACCACCCTATCCCATTTTGGATGGCATTATTCAAGGCATTTTAGAGTCCAATTTAGGAGTTGGTGATCTTTTTGGTTTAGGGTATGATAAAACATATATCATTCAAACCATACAGCGCATGATGGGGTCTGAATTTAAACGGCAGCAAATGCCTCCCACTTTAAAAGTATCGAAAAAGGCTTTTGGTAGCGGACGCCTTTTCCCCATTGTCCAACAGGTCGAATTTTCAAAGTTTCTCGCCCAGGCGAACATTTAAGGAGTTCTCTTCTGAATGGTGACGGATAGTTTTATCGGACGGATTCAAGCCAGCAAAACCCAAGGGGATGGGGACAAAACCCTGGCAACCTATGAAACGCCTTTGGTTACAGTGGATATTGTGATTTTAACCGTTGAGGGCGGCAAACTGAAGGTCCTCTTGATTCAGCGGAAACAGCCTCCATACCAACATATGTGGGCTATTCCCGGCGGATTTATCCGAACAGGTGAAACCCTGGAAGATGCCGCAGAGCGCCAGCTGTATGAAGAAACCAACGTCAAAAATATTTACCTGGAACAGCTCTACTCTTTTGGAGCTCCGGAACGGGACCCTAGGGCCCGGGTTATTACGGTGGCGTATTATGCCCTGATTAGCGCCGATCGATTGAGTATTCAGGCCAATGCCAATGCCGAAGATGTTCGATGGTTTGATACTGCCGAGTTACCAGAACTGGCCTTTGATCATAGGCATATTGTTCATCTTGCCTGGCAGCGTTTAAAAGAACAGTTAAAGGACTCCAATATTTCCTTTCAGCTTCTCCCGGAAAAGTTTACCTTGACTGAACTTCAACGGGTATACGAACTCATTTTGCAAAAGAAACTGGACAAGCGAAACTTTCGGAAAAAGATTTTATCCCTGGGCATTGTCATTGAGACTGACGAAACCAAAATGGAAGGTTATCACCGGCCAGCACAGCTTTACGCCTTTAAAGAGCGTCAAAAGAAAGTCTTTATGTACGAGCTTTAGCCTCTTTTTTGTTGAAGCTTTTAGATTTTTATCATCCCCTCTTTATTTCCCGAAGAGGGGATTGAAGTATCTGATTCCTCTTGGCAATGCTGAATAAAAAGAAAGCGGGACCCGAAGATCCCGCTTTATAAGAACTGTTTGGTATTCTATCTAGAATACGTAGCTGGTTCTTAAACCGAATACCCAATCAATACCGTTGTGGCCAAGGCCCATACGGTTCATGATCATTTGCATACTCGGGATAATAGAGACGCTGTTGTTAACAACCCAACGGTAGTAACCTTCAACAACGTGCTCGCTAGCAGCGTTCAACGCAGTAGTGTTGTCGCCGGTAGAAACTGGCATAATCCAGCCATAACCTAAACCGATGGCATCTTTAGCCCGGTTGGTCAGATTTGGATTGATAGCGCTCAACGGCAAGCTTAACACAGCGGTCAACGCTTGTTGAATACCAACTACGTTACCACCGAGGTTGAAGCTGGCGTTGGCTCCGGTGCCGTTCAGCAGTGAAGTGATCAGCACGTTGTTAGGACCAGTTTTGTTCAACACGTAGTCAACAGAGGTACCAATGCCTCTCCACCATTCCTGGTTCCAACCAGCGTAGAATGCGTGGACAGCGTTATTGGATTTTCCGCCAAATGCAATCGGTACACCCAATCTGTTGGTGAAACTGGTAACACCGATTTCTCGAGCGGGGTTGTTGTTTCCGTTGAAGAGGAAGTGATAACCACCCACATAGACGTTCCCTGGCTTCGTGAAGCGGGCGCCTAAGAAAGCGGTATCATAGTTCAAGCCGACTTCTTCACTGACGTTGTATCCGTTCAGGAAGCTAGCGGTATCCAAGGAGCGGACAGCGCCAGTTAAATCAGCACTTAAGTGTTGGCCTAAACCTTGGTGCCAAGCAATCGCCAATGTAGGCAGAATGCTATTAGCTAACATACCAGGGTTGTTAACCAAGGAGGTGTTTTGGAACTGGTTCAGATCGTCACCACGGTATGGGCTTCGGTTGAAGAGGTTTCTCCAAGGAATAACCCCGGCGTAGATATCAGCGGTGGTTCTGAAGTTATCGTTGTTCGGTAGAACATCAGCCCCAGGGAACAAGTCGGTCAAAATCGGAATACCGGATTTCAAGTGTTGTTTGTAGTAAGCACTTTCCACGTACAGATTTTGACGTGTGTTGAGCCCGGTAATCACACCATTGTTTAAGGAACTGGCGCGTAAGCCTTCATTATTTTTGGAAGCAGCACCAGAGATGGTGGAATAACCGGAGATGGGGAAGGAGCTACCGATAGCAGAGCCATTTGCTTGGCCAGCAGGAGCCCAACGGCCAAATGCACCGACTAAACGAGCGATAACATCCCCTTCACCAACGGGGGTATTGTCATGGCCAGAGACAACGGGAACTTTAACCCCTAAACGGAACCGACCCAAAGCGGAAATGCCATCAGCAATCCCGTTGTGTCGAGCGGTAGAGGTTCCATTGCCAGTTGTATCAGCCAAAACGCCAAAGGACAAGTCACCGTGGAGTTGGGTTTTTTCCAACAGATCCAAGCGGTTGTCTTGCTCTGTGTTTTTAGCTTCGATGGCAGATGCGCGAGATTCCAAAGCGGTTGTTCTGGCATTGATTGCAGCCAACTCGTTGCGGAACTCTTCTTGCAAGCGAGCCAATGTCGCCAAATCGGACTTATTGGCTTTTTCAGCGCCCAAACGAGCTAAGTCACGACCAACAGCTTTAATCAAAGCGTTCAAAGCTGCAGCCATTTCATAACGGGTAGCGGGACGTTTGCCTTTAAAAGTGTAATCAGGGTAACCTTCAATGACATCATATTTTTCGACCAAGTCGGACAATGCCTGATAGGCCCATGAGGAAGAATCCACATCACGCAGCTCTTCCACACTTGTAATGGCATGAGCTGAAGATCCCATACCTGTTAACAGGCTGGTGGCTCCAGTCAAGAACACGCTAGCTGCTAACAGCCAAGGTGCTACTTTTCTCCGAGACATAAACAGTACTCCTATGTATTAACTAACTGATTGATATACAAAGTTAAATGTGAAAACTTCTGCGTTTGAAAACCTATCTCTATCTACTAAAACTCTGATAACTCCTATCATTTGGGGTTTACCCTATCACCTCCTGACTTTGATACAGGGTTAATCCGATCAAAAAGATAAGTTTGGGCATTTTTGCATCCAAACCTGCGAACATTATAAAAAGATGAAAGCCTAGGCAGGTGAATTCTTTACCTAATCTTTATCTGTAAGACTTTTAGATTTAGTAGTAAATATGAATATCATTATTATAATTTTGCCACTTGTTAAAGGGGGGGTTAAGGGAGAAAATCCCTTGCCATGAGCGCATTTATCTCTCTATTTTGACAAATCGTAACGATTGTAAAGCGATTGATTCTTCGGTATTTAGGTGGATTTATCGAAAGATCCTTCAAGAAATCCAAAATCGCTACCATTACCTTCAGTTTAATAAAAACTAGGAAGCCATAACGTCAGACAAAATCATTAACAACCTCTTACTGAGGTTCTAAATCCAAAGATAGTTGTAAGAGAAGAAAAAAGAAAAGGCAGGTTTAGTGAACAGTGGGCTGTAACCGTTCTGCCAAGCTCCTTTGTATCTCAACAATCGCTTGGGAGACATTTTCACCCTGTTTACCACCCGCCTGAGCAAAGTTTGGCTTTCCGCCGCCTCCACCTTGGCACAGCAGAGCCGCTTGCTTCACCAGGTCACCCGCCTTAACGCCTTGAGCAATAGCCACCTGCGGTACACTGGCAATAAATTGGGCCTTGCCCTGGATATTTGCGCCCAAAAAGACCACTTTATCCGATGCCTTTTGACTCAACATATCCACCATAAACTTTAACGCATCTGCCGATTCAACCTCGACCTGGGCCACCACATTGGGCTCGCCGGAGGTCGCATCCAATAGGTTATGAATTTGAGCCAGGGCCAATTTCTCCTCCAATACTTTCAACGATTTTTCCTGAAACTTCTTCTCTTCCAGAAGCCTTTCAACCCGCTGATTCAGTTCCTTAGGAGGCACTTTAAGCTGGCTGGCAGCCCGGTTCAACTCCGACTCCATAGACAGCATCTGATACAGAGCCAGGTCTCCCACCACAAATTCAATCCGTCGAACGCCTGAAGCAATCGCGCCTTCTGCGGTAATTTTAAACAAGCCAATGTCACCCAGGCGATCCACGTGAGTACCCCCACAAAGCTCTTTGGAAACGTGTCCAAAGCTAATCACCCGTACAGACTGGCCATACTTTTCATTAAACATGGCCACAGCGCCGCCCTGCTTTGCCGTTTCCAGGTCGGTAATCTGGACACATCGTTCCGTATTTTCAAAAACCCATTTATTCACCCTCATTTCCAGTTGCTGGACTTCTTCAGGCTTGAGCCCCCTGGGGTAGGTAAAGTCAAATCGGGCGCCTTCAGGGCTGACATAAGATCCTGCCTGGGTCACTGTATCGCCTAATAGCTGCTTAAGAGCCGCATGAAGCAAATGGGTTGCCGAATGATGTCGGGCAGCCCGGTATCGACTGTCCGGATTAACCTCAGCTCTAACGGCTTCACCAACGTTCACCTCGCCACCTTGATCAAAGAGGCAGGCGTGAATATACAAATCCCCGATTTTGTGGGTATCTTTTACCACAATGGTTTGTGCTTTTTGCCCACCGGGAATATAGAGAATCCCGCGATCCCCGACTTGTCCGCCCGATTCACCGTAAAAGGGCGTTTTATCCAGAATCACCTCAAAGGGCTGGTTGGTCCCCCCAAAGGTCTGAGCGGATTGCCCATTCTGAATCAAGGCAATAATCTTCGCTTCGGCATCTAGTGCCTCATAGCCCAAGAACTGGGTTGGTCCGTGGGTTTTCAGAATTTCAGAGTATAGTTGGTCGGCAACCAGCGCTTTATCCCCTTGAGCCGCTCTGGCCCGTTGGCGCTGCGCCTCCATGGCATCAAGAAAACCCGTTTCATCAATACTCAACCCATGTTCTGCGGCAATCTCAGCCGTCAATTCAAGCGGAAAGCCATAAGTATCATAGAGCTTAAAGACCTCATCTCCGGGAATTACCGTTTGGTGAGTCGCCTTAACGGAGGCCATGCACTCATCCAAGAGTTTCGATCCACGCTCCAGGGTTTCCAGGAATCGTTTTTCTTCTGATTTAATGGTTTCGGTAATATAGCTATACTTTTCTTTTAATTCAGGATAGGCCTCCTGGTAGAGATCCCGGAGGGTTGAAACCAGTTTAAACAGCATCGGTTCATGGATACCCAGCTTTTTGGCATAACGGATGCCTCGGCGAAGAATCATTCGGATGACATAGCCCCGGCTCTCGTTACTGGGAGCAATACCATCGGCAATGGCAAACACGGCACAACGCACATGATCAGTCACAATCTTCAGGGCAACATCGGTTTCAGGGTTTTCATGATATCGATGCCCCGTATAATCAGCGAGTTTCTTGACAATTGGAAAAAGCAAATCGGTTTCAAAGGTGTTATCCACCCCTTGAATCACCATGGCAATTCGCTCCAGGCCCATCCCTGTATCGACGTTTTTCTTTTCCAAAGGCGAAAAATTCCCGGAGGCGTCTTTAAACAGCTCCATAAACACCAGGTTCCAAATTTCCACATAGCGATCGCATTCGCAGGTTTGAATATTACAGTTGGGGCCACAGGCATATTGAGGCCCCCGGTCATAATAAATCTCAGAACAAGGTCCACATGGCCCCGTCGGTCCAGGAGGTCCCCAGAAATTGTCTTTTTCATCACGATCCATAACCCGTTCAGGGGCCAGACCGATTTTATCCTGCCAGATTTGGCGTGCTTCTTGATCTTGATAGTAGACTGAGACCCAAAGTTGTTCTTTGGGAAGACTCAAAACCTGGGTAACAAAATCCCAGGCCCAGGTGATGGCTTCGGTTTTAAAATAATCACCGAAGCTAAAGTTGCCGAGCATCTCAAAAAACGTATGATGCCTGGGTGTACGGCCCACATATTCCAGATCGGATGCCTTTCCGGAAACCCGGGCGCATTTTTGAACGCTGACAGCCCTTGGTGGTGAGGGAGGCGGTTCAATTCCTAAAAACACCGGGACAAACGGCAGCATCCCCGCCGGGGTCAGCAACACCGTGGGATTGGTGGGAATCAGGCTGGCACTGGGCAAATACAAGTGTCCATGCTGATCTTTAAAGTAATCAATAAATTTTCTACGTATCTCAGCGCCTGAAAGTTTCATAAAGAGCCTTTTCCTCTGCTAATCATGTCTGCTTGTGATTATAAACGGGAGATAGTGTTGAATCCAAGGACCAGGTTTTTGGACTCGGGCATGTAAAATCAGGCATTGGCCCACTGCGCATCACGGCATTTTTACGACCAACTCCCCAAAATAGATGGTTTTTTCTGGGCAGACCCGATAGTAAGATAATATTCAGTACTATAATAAATAGTAATTGTGCGTTATTGACATTAAGAGGTTTGCTTCAGTATGACCAACGAGATGCCTGTTTCAGTCCGTTCCGAAGGACCAAAAACAGTTGTGGATGTACTTGCCGAGAACGTCGATTTCCGCAATGCTGAAACCCTCAAAAACGCGTTGACGGATTTGGTTCGCCAAGGCAACAAGGATTTGATTTTTAATATGGCCCGGGTCTCCTTTATGGACAGTTCAGGGTTAAGCGTCCTCTTGACCGGCAAGCGGGTTACGGAAGAAGCCGGTGGAAGCTTTAGCATCTGCGGATTGCAGGGCTACGTCAATAATTTGATCAATCTCACCAACCTGAATAAAACCATTGCGGTCTTTGCTTCAGATCTCGAAGCGGTTCAGGGCTAGATTATACTCGTTTATGTAAGAACCTATCCGAGAAATGTTCAGGGCGGAGCAGGTGCGAGAAACCAAGCGAAACGCAGTGTAGCGTTATAAAATTGATGGGTTCCCAACGAGGCACGCCTGCCGAGTTGGGTAGAGAGCCGGAGTTTACACAACCGTAAATGAGGACTCGAGCATCACCGTGACAAAGCAGATGCCCGTCATGGAGGTTTCTCAGATAGGTTCTAAGATTGGCTGTCTAAGCTTACAGGTTCTTGGAGAATTAATTTCAAGGCGGTTCCGGCCTGGATATTAACTTGTTGCCCCATGGCCCTAGGGCCTCGATACATAAGTCGGCCATAACTACCAATGCCTTCCACATGATACGGTACAACAACCGGCTTTGTCCCTTCGGTTAATTCTCCACCCCAGGTAAAATCCGGGCTACCGGTATCTGCCAATGCTTTAATGGGAATACGAATCCCATTAACCAGATCAATTTCATCAAAGGCCAGCTTTAAAATGGCATTTCTGCCTGAAATAGGTCGGGTGGCCTGAGCCACATGGCCAAACGCCCGATCATTTCGGGACAAGATTAAATGGCTGTCAAAATAAATATCCTGAGCCACCATGGCGCTGATGGTCTGGCCTGGCACAGCCGATTCCGTTGAAACCCCTTCTTGCAGAATCACTGGAATAGCACTACCCGCCGGGAATGAAAATTGCTCCGGGTTCACATCATCCAGACTTTGAGGCCATGAGGATTGCCAAATGCAGCACAATGCCCCAATCAGCAGTAAAATAAAGTTCCTCTTAAACGCCAACATCAGTCACAAATCCAAGGTGTTTTTCTACTATGAGTTGTCTCGATCAGTTCTTGGGATTGTTTGAACGTTTTTTTGAAAATCCCGCAAGCAATGGAGTTTTCAGGCAATCGATATTGATAAGGGCAGGGCAGATTTCTAACACGCAACATGTTAGGCTATAGATAAGAAGAAACTTGGATGAATCGCTCTGCTACCGAGAGTCCCACATGACACAAACCGAATCTGAAACCTTAAAAGCCCTGGCATCACTTCCGGTGAGCCGCTTTATCTCTGAGGCGTCATGGGATACTATTGAGCGCTACATTCATGGGGGCCATATTGGGCAGCGCACCCGTAAATTCAAGGAATTTTTAAATGCCCTGGATTGGCTTCCCTTGTCCGACATTTATCCCAATCCGCTGAATGATATGGCTCGGTCGGAAGCATGGAAAATCCTGGCGGATATCCAGTCTTATCTGGATAAAAAGCAATCCTTGCGCCAATCCCAAAAGGAAAAAAGGGATTCGTATCGTTTAAAAGTGTTTGAATACTACCGAGAGCGGATTCATCCGGAGGATAAGGTCTTACTGGAAGGCCTCCGGGATTATGAGCTGGAAAAAATCGGGAAAGATATCAATTGGCGGCATTATTTCTGGTTTACATCCTTTAAGCAAATTGATAGCTTCTGCGATCAAACACCTTTGGAGCGCCAGGAGCTCATTCAGCAGTTCAAAAAGGACGTAGAGGCTCATTTACGAAATACCCAGCGCATTGAGAACGGGACCTATGCTGAATTTTATTGGGGACAGTCGTCTTCCGAGAAATCAGTGGACAGCTTTGAAGACTGGCTTAACCAGCAATCGGCAGAATTTCTCAATGCCCAGCGCTCTCATGCCCGCCCCCATGTGCAAGCTTCGGCCTTGCCCGCTCATATTGAAGATGCTTATACCCGAATGAAATTACCCACTTCTGCATCCTTAAAAGAGATCAGGCAGCAGTTCCGGCAATTAACCCTCCGCGTTCACCCGGACATGCCTGGCGGGGACGGCGAAACCATGAAATCGCTTTTATATGCCTATACCACCTTGAAAACGTATTGGGCGAAAATGCCGCAATCTTCTTCGCAGTAATCATTTTTCCTCCTAAAAAACTGTTTTTACCCGTTGGCTTGTTCGCTCACCCAGGCTTTTGGAGATACAGGATCGGAGGATGCAAAATTGTTTTTATTGAACTAGAATTTCCTTAAAATAGAGTGGCACTAGAAACCATGGATAGGGGATTGTGATCGAATGTCAAATTCTTATGAGGCCTGGGCAGACGCGTTTCACTTTAGTGAAGATTTAAAGAATTTGGAGCAATTTTACCATCAACAACACCAAGAACTTTTGGAAGAGCAAGCGAAGGCCGAATCTCAACAAACGGTTGAAGCCGAATCGCCTGAAAAGCAAAATGAGGACATGGCATTTTTAAAGATGCTGTCTGAGCAAATTGCCCACCGTTTATCCTCAGAACTTGCCCAGCCGGACACCTTAGCCGAATATTTCAAGATTAATGAGCTTCAGCATGACAATGTGACCATGGCCAAGCAAATTCAGACTTTACTTGAGCGATTAAACGCCCTTGAATCGGAAAATAGGTCCTTGAAACAAAAGGAAACCCAATACCAAAAGCTCTTTGGCAGCTTGTATATTAAAATTTCCTAATCTCAATTAGCTTGGAATAGGCCCTTTATAGGCCGGAAGCTTCAATTCTTCCCGGGCTCGCACAGTGACTTTGATATTAAAGAAATCCAGATACTCCATAATCCCGCCTCTGATTTTTAAGGCATTCAGGAGTATATCCGGTTTTCCCATGGCTTTGACAACAATGGGTTGTGTCAGCCTGGCTTGGTTCACCAATATCGTGGGACCCGCCGCAACAATCTCAGAGGTTACCACAAGACGCTGATCATTAATGGAAATGGCTGTCGCCCCATCGGCCTTCAACTCATTAATCAGCTTCAACAGGTCATCTGCCTGTATTTTCCCGGAACTGGGATCCACATGCTCATCATTCCCATTGGATGCAGCGGTTTTACTGTCTTCCAAGGTAATGAGAATCCCAGGACCTGTGACAGACGTCAGGCCGGCTAGTTCGTTTAATTTCTGGATTTCAGGGTCATTTAGATTCTGCCCGAGCTGAGGCGAGCTGGATTGCTGCTCAAGCCCCATCATTTTCTTGCGGAGACGGGCGACTTCTCCTTCCAGGACAGAGCGTTTACCTTCTGCCTGCTTCAATAGCGTTACCAGATCCTGAATACGGCGGGTTGGCGCCAGCTCCGGTTCTCCCTGAATTTGAAGGCGATTCATAAATAACGATAGAACCACGGTACTTAATATCAGCAACATGAGGCTGCTAAACACCATAAATCCAGGGGTCTGGCTTTTCGGGGCGATATTCGGCTTAAACATGCTCGTTTCTTAAAATCTGTCTCTGGGCTAAAATTTATTTTAAAAGAAACCGGAAGAAAAGTGAAACAGGCTATGTCCAATACAGCAGAACTTCTCTTGCCCGCAGGCGATCCTGAAAAATTGAGATACGCAGTTGCCTATGGCGCTGATGCCGTTTATTTAGGGCTCCCCATGGCAAGCCTGAGAACCCCCTCTAAAGGAGAACAGTTTACCCCGGAGAATCTGGCCTCCCATATTGACTATTGCCATCAACACCAGGTGAAGGCATACGTGACGCTCAATATTTTCGCTGGGAACCGGGATATCGACAGGATGATTCCGCATTTGGAACAACTGGCCGATATCAAACCCGATGCCCTGATTATTAGTGATCCTGGCGTGGTCAACCTGGCCCAGGAATTTGCCCCCAATCTCCCAATCCATTTGAGTACCCAGGCCAATACCCTCAATTACAGAGCCTGCAAGTTCTGGCAAGACAATGGTGTGGAACGGGTGATTCTGGCGCGTGAGGTCCCCCTTCGGGAAATGGCTGAAATCCATGAACGCATTCCGGATCTGGAGCTGGAATGCTTTGTTCACGGGTCTTTGTGTGTCGCCTACTCCGGCCGATGCGTCATCAGTGATTACCTGACCGATAACACCAAAAACTCCAACAAAGGCATGTGCGGTAACAGTTGCCGATGGGAGTTTGATGTTGTCGAGAAAAATCGCCCTGATGAGGTCTATACCCTGGAAGAAGATGAAAAGGGCACCTATTTACTCAATTCTAAAGATTTGTGCCTGGTTCGATATCTTCCCCAGATTATTGAAGCCGGCATTTGCTCGCTAAAAGTGGAAGGCCGGACCAAAGGCGTTCATTATGTCTCGACCATCGGTCGGGTCTACCGGGAAGCCTTGGATTATTATGAAGCTCACGGCGTTCTGCCGTCCGATCAGGTTGCTCAATGGGAATCTGAATTAATGGATACCGGAAATCGTGGGTTTACCGATGGCTTTTTGCAAGGTAAGCCTGGTGGAAAGGCTTATCAATACAGTAGCTCACAATCCGAACCTCAAGCTGTCTTTGTGGCCAGCACCGAAGGCGAAATGGATACCCAGGGCCGAATCAAAATTGTGGGACGGAACAAATTCGCGGTCTCTGATCCGTTGATTTGGATGACCCCGGAAGGCACCGTTTCGTTTCATTTGGATGAAGCCATTGATTTGCAAGGCTTTCCGGTAGAATTTGTTCAGCCCAACCAGTGGGTCTGGGTCAAGCCGCCCGAATCCTTTAGCAGTCAAGGGTTAAAATGGTCTATGATTCGTCGAAAGGAGCGTATTCCCGTTGCTCGTTAAACCCACACGCATTGTTGAGCATGTCACAGATATTAATTTGACGGAGCTTTGGGAAAGCGGGGTCAGAGGCTTTATTTTTGACCTGGACAATACCATTATGGCGCCTCATACGGGGATTTTAGAAGATAACGTCTCCGATTGGCTCAAACAAATTGAAGCCCAGGGCTTTAAGTCGATTGTGGTCAGTAATAATCCTTTACGGTTCTATACGGAAGAGGCCGAAAAGCTCCTGAATATCCCTGTCATTGGGAATGCTGGCAAACCCAGGCGAAAATATCTTTACCGGGCCTTAGAGATCTTAAACCTGAAACCAGAACAAATTGTGGTTGTGGGCGATCGCCCCTTGACCGATATCTGGGGCGGCCAACGCCTTGGGGCCAAAACCATTTTGGTGGATCCCTTAACCAAGCATCAGGAGCATGTATTTGTGAAATTTCTCCGTAAGCTGGAACGTTGTTTCGTCCACCAAAGCTGAAAATTATCTTAAGATAAATCTAGGGTGATTACGTTCATTCAACGCACTGCCCTCTCAATTCAAAGACAATAGCCAGGATCCTAAAGATGTCTCAACAGAATGCTTTTCCGCCCCTCCATGTCATTGGGCTGATGTCAGGCACCTCTGTTGACAGTATTGATGCCGCCTGTGTGCGGATTCAGCTTTCCCTGGATCCGGTTCAACTGATTGAATGCCAGGTTTTGGGTACGCGAACCCAGGACATGCCTCTTCCCCTTCGGCAGCAGTTACTGGAGGTCATGGCGCAAAAACAGATTGGCCTGGAAGCACTCTGTCTCTTGAATGTCGAGATCGGCGCCTGTTTTGCCGAAACGGCCCTGGGCCTTATTCAGGACATGAAACAAGCCGGTCATCCCGTTGATTTAATTGCCTCCCATGGACAAACCCTCTTTCATGTCCCGCCCCAAGCGTCAGGCTCAAACGTTTCAAGATACGGTGCAACCCTTCAAATTGGCGAGCCGTCAGTGATTGCCGAAGTATGCCAGACCGAAGTGATTGCGGACTTCAGGCCAGGAGATATGGCAGCCGGAGGTCAAGGGGCCCCCTTGGTTCCCTTTGCCGACCAGCTTCTCTTTCAGGATCAATCCATAGCCAGGGCCGTCCAAAACATTGGCGGAATTGCCAACTTAACCGCCCTTTCTGCCCGTGATGATACCCATCATCAGCCTATGGCTTTTGATACCGGCCCAGGCAACATGATGATCGATGCGGCCATGGCCTTGCTATACGGGCAAGATTTTGATCAAAACGGAGAAATTGCCCAAAGCGGACAAGTATCCAATGACTTGCTTTCAGAACTATTGGCCCATCCCTATTTTGAATCCCCGCCGCCTAAATCAACCGGGCGTGAGCTCTTTGGGGCCCCCTTGGTGAACCGGATTCTGGAACAATGGGAACAAAAGCTGAGCGCCATGGATATCATCGCAACACTCACTGAACTGACCGCTCAAAGCATTGTTCAAGCCTATGAACGTTTTGTTTTACCCACCATTCCGGTTCAAGAAGTCATTGTTGGCGGCGGCGGCGTGTATAACCAAACCCTGATGGTCCGGCTTACGCAACTATTCAGGCCCTTAAGGATAACCTTAAAACGACACGAAGATTACGGTGTGCCCAGCAAATACAAGGAAGCCATTGCCTTTGCCCTACTGGGGTATGCCCGGAAATTCGGACTACCCAACAATCTGCCCTCATGTACAGGCGCGACCCATCCGATATCCCTTGGGGCCTTGTGGCAACCTGAATCATCGCTCATACATTAATCCGAATCGATGGATTGGTAACATCGGATCCGCCTCCAGGCTCATTCATATTGGTTTATGGCGAAGCCGATTAGGCCTATTTTTTCATGCTGAGTAAGGACTAATGTCGCAGTTGACATGGGTTTTCAGTAATTGTAACAAAATGTTAACTTCATCTTTTCCGTCAGCCTTCTGCATTTGTCTTCGGTGTATCGTTTGTTGAGTAAACAAATCAATGATTCAAGAGATCATAGAAGCTCATGTCATTCACCCGAAAGGACATGAGATTCAAGGGAAATCAACGGCCGACATGTCTCTCAGTGCCTCTGCTACCATGATTCAAGTAATTGCAAACCACGGGAAACAACCAGTAACAAAAGGGAGTGGTTCTAAATGCAACTCTTAAAAAAAGTTTTAAACATTTCTGTTGAACGCTATTTGAAAACGGCAGGAGATTTGTTTATTAACCAAGGCGATTATCAAGGCGCCTTAAAGCTGGTTGAAAAAGCTCTTGGCTGTGACAATCACAATACCAGAGCATTGGTGCTTTACGGGGATATTTTGTTCTGCTTGAACCGGGATCAGGATGCCCTGGTCGCCCTCAATGAAGCGATTCGCTTAAACCCAACGCTCGCTGAAGCCTATATTTCAAAAGCAGGGGTGTTGGAGGTCATGGGCAAATTCAGAGAAGCTTTACAATGCTGCCGCCAGGCGCTGGTACACATTGATGATAAAAAAGAGTACCTCCTCCCTAGTCTCTTTGATCAAAAAATCATCCTGTTGATCCGCCTCAAACGCTTTCGAGAAGCCCAACGGGTTTTGGACAAAGCCATTGACTACCTGGATGAAGAAAGCTTGGATTTTCTCTTCTCTTCCTACAAGGGGCTTTTGGATCAGTTCTGTAAGAATCGTTCTCAAGCCAATGATAAGGCCAAGCGCCTCTCCTTCCAAGTGCTGAAGGGCGGCGCCTCCCCCCAGGTCAGCTCACTCTAAAAATAGATTTATCTCCACTGGACACACCTGTACCCGCTGAAAGGCGGGTTTTTCTTTAGCTTTATTTATGAACCTACTGCTGGCAGAACGCCAGAATCAATCACCTGGCCGTGGTCATCAATGGCTTGAAACGAGAACGTCTTCTCTTGAAGGGTAATTCTCAGAAAATGATGGACCTTCTTTCGGACCAGCGACCCTTTGGCATGAAGAATAAAGGGTCTTAAGCTGGCGCCGCCACCGCCTGAAACAAAATAGTAAACGCCATGTTTTGGGGCAATTCGTTCATAGCCATGATCATGCCCAGCCAAATACAAATTGACGTGGTATTGTTCCAGAATCGGCTCCAGTTTTTTCTGTAGCACCCCATTTGAACCATGCATGCCTGAAGAAAAAATGGGATTGTGTGCATAAACGATTTTCCAAGGCTCCTTGGCTCTGGCCAAGGCTGCAATCAACCACTGGCGCTCTTGGGTATCAAAATGGGTCGTGTCCAGGGCAAAAAAGTGGGCATCTCCTTGGATAAAATCGTAATAAGAGCCCGGCATCTGAAAAAAGGTGATTTCCGCTTGCCGATGCCCGAACAAAGTATCATGATTGCCCAAAACCGGCATGAACTTGACACCTGCATCCAGCAACGCCCGATAGACATCGAGAAATCGGCTTTTGCCATACTTGGACACATTGCCATCGGGATACAGGTTGTCGCCCAGCATCAAGACCTGAGGATAGGGATACGCTTGATATTGTTTGAACATTTCACGGGCAATCGCCTTTTGAGCCGATGACCCTGAACCGGTGTCTCCCACCGCGACAAACTCAACCACATGGTTCTTATTTGTTGGTTGATAGGCTTCCGTCCTGAAAACCAGAAAAATCAAAGCCATCAACACGGCAAAAAGGGCTATCGGAATCCATTGCGGGTTGAATCGTTTTTGAAACGGGCTAACTCTAGCCACAAAGAAGCCTTTCCTGGTCAAAGTTAACGGAGCATCTCAGTTTTGAAGCAATAAAAGCGTCTAGTGGAAGGTAAATCCATCCATTTGCATCCGCTGAATGACTTCTTCCAGCTTCTCCGGGGTATCCACCAGGGACATTCTGAAAAAGCCTTCGCCGTATTGACCAAAGGCAGTCCCAGGAACAGCAACCACCCCGCTGATTTCCATCAAATCATTGCAGAAATCAGTTGCAGACGGGTATCGAGGCGGAATCGGCATCCAAAGATAAAATGTCGCCTTGGGCGGAGAAACCTGTTCAACTGGCCAACCCAACGACTTCAGCCCTTGGAGCATCTTGGTCTGGTTAATCTGGTATTGCTTGTTCTGGGTCATGGCAAATTCATGGCACTCAGGACTGTTCATGGCAAAGGCGGCCGCTTTTTGAATCGGCTTGAACAATCCGCTATCCATGGTCCCTTTGACCCGTTCCAAGGCCACAATGGCATCCGGGTGCCCCACGGCAAAGCCCATCCGCCAGCCAGTGGTGCCATAGGGTTTGCTGAGGCTATGAAACTCAATAGCAATGTCTTTGGCCCCTGGAATTTCCAAAACACTATGGGGTGGTTCTTCGCCAGGGAAGTAGACCTCGGCATAGGCCAAATCGCTAATCAATAAGATGTTATGCTCACGGCAAAAATCGACAGCTTTTTGGTAATAATCCAACCCCGCCGTGGCCCCAATGGGGTTACTGGGGTAATTCAGAATCAAGCCTTTAATGCGCTTAGGTGTAATGCCCTGGGCCTTCATTTCAGATAATAAATCGCCAAAATCCGGTTGATATTTATTCTCTGGAGAAAGCTTCATGGGGAACGGTTGACCGCCACAGATTTTAATGGCATCGACGTAAGAGGCATAACCGGGATCCGGCACCATAACAACATCCTGCTCATCGAGATTGGCCCGATAAGAGATCATAGCTCTAAAGATGTTGGCCAAGCCCTCCTTGGATCCAATTAAGGAGCAAACTTCCCGGTTCGCGTCAATATCCACGCCAAAACGATTTTTCATGCGGGTTGCCACGGCCTGGGCGAAAAACCCTTCCCCTTTAGGCGTAGAGTAGGAATTGATGCCTTTTTCGCTAAGAGCTTCTTTTAATTTATCAATCAGGAATTGAGGCGGATCAAAGACCGGTGCGCCCATACTCAGCTTAATCGGAGCTCTTCCTTTAGCCGTCAGCTCAGGTGTCAACTCATTCACACGTTTGGCAATCCGAAACATAATATACACTTCCATGTCCCGGATGTTGTCGGAGTATAGGGACTGAATATCGTTTTGAATCATTTGTTCCACGGCGGTTTATCCATCCTTATCTTGACTTTGACACTTGGCCCCAGGCTGCGATCACAGCTTGAATACCCCCTCAGTATCACATGGTCTCTCAGGGGTTTCAAGAATAAGGGGCGCTCGCACAAGGTATTCAGCCACCTGGCTAATGGCAATAAAGATCTTATCGGGGAAACGTTCAAGGCAGTATAGATGCTAGAAGGCATCATGAAGCGTTTTATAGAAACCCACAGGGCTCAATAAAGCACGCTTGGCGAATTGGAAAAAAGCTAAGCTTGTTTAGGCTTCCGACACATCAACATGTGATAGGGAAATGGAGCAGTATAGGACTCAATTTTCATGCCGGAGCGGGTCACCCAGTTTCTCAATTGAGAGAGTGAAATCGGACGAACATCCTGATCCACAATGGGATTGCCGGATAAAGTGACTTCTTTGGCCCCAGGCAGGTGCTTAAACCATTTATAGGGCAAGGCCCCTTGGGCCGAAAGTATCATTCCTTCTGCGCTCACCCGAGACATTTCGCTGATTAAGTGTCTGGGCAAGGGGGATGTGGACAAAGCCCCATGGCTAATGACCAGATCAAAGCTGTTGGATTCAAAGGGCAGGGTTTCAGAGGGTTCTAGCTCCACAAATTGGATTCGGCAACAATTATTGGCCTTGGCAGCTTCTATCTTTTTGGCCTCAAACTCCACCCCAACCACATGGGCGCTCATAAAGGTCTGAGCCAGATAGGATAATAAATCGCCGTTGCCGGATCCGATTTCCAGAATACTCATGGGGACCCAGCCCAGTTCGCCCAGACAGAAATTTAAACTGCTGACATAGGATTTGATGATTTTTTGGGATAACCAGTGACGCGCTTCTTCAGTCGCTTCAGTGCGTTCACACTTCTCGTGGCAGTGCTCATCCGGGATACAAATCTCAGGTGCTGCTTGCAACACTGGACGCTCCATCAAGGAAGGGCTCATGAACGCAGTTCTCCACATTAACTTAATAACTGGCTTTGTGCATGATTTAAACTACCTGACAGAGTCATCTTCCTCAAGTATTATGTCAAAAGGTTAACATCTTCATCAGTTTAAATCCGCATCAGAAGCCATTAGAGGCATTGAACGCCCTTTGATAAAGGCCCATCGAAATCAAGAGGCCATTGTACAACTCCGGCAACTCGACTAGAATAAATCGATAATGGCGATTCAGGACTTCAGGTCTATTCAAAGTTAGGATACACCCTATGACCCAAGATATGAAGGCTTTTCCCGGAACCGGATCTCCAGGGCTCTACACCGAAGAGAGACCTTGGGGCAGTTTTACGGTTTTGATGGACTTGCCTAACTACAAGGTCAAGCAGATTCAGGTCTTGCCAGGCCATCGATTGAGCCTCCAACTTCACCATCAGCGTGAAGAGCACTGGATTATCACCCAAGGCACTCCCGAGGTCACCGTTGGCGAGGAGACCCTCGCCCGACAAAAAGGGGATTATATTTTTATTCCAAAGGAAACCAAGCATCGCATCGCCAATTCCACAGACAGTCCGGTTGAGTTCGTTGAAGTCCAACTGGGTGAGTACTTCGGAGAAGACGATATTGTTCGTTTTCAAGATGATTATCAACGGGAAACCCTTGGCCAGTAACCCAGGAGATTTCCATCAAGGCTTTTCGTTCAAGTGAGCCAGCTCACCACAAATGGCTTCAATCACCGACTCCCAATCGCCATATTGGGGTTGACGAAATAAACGCATGGCAGGATACCAGGGGCTATCAGCCCTGTCCCGAAACCATCGCCAATCACTGGTATAGGAGAGCATAAGCCATGTTGGCTTCCCCATAGAG
>JANWKX010000108.1 GCA_025451145.1 Vampirovibrionales bacterium | reverse complement strand
CTTTTTGAGGCCTTAAAACACTGTCTTGACCCAAAGACGGCCTTGCCTCAAGATAAAGCTCACATGAGTGATGATAGAGGAGAATTTGAACCATGTCCCCCTCTCCCGTTTTAATGCAAATGAGCATCGCCGATATCTTGACCCAGTATCCTCAAACCGCGACGGTTTTTGAGAAGTACGGTCTTCATCGGTATGCCACCAGCCAGACCGCTCAGTTTGAAAACTTAGAGGCCAGCGCCTTGGTTCATTCCTTGAATTTAAACCAATTAGTATCCGATTTAAACCATGTCATCCAAGGGTAAGCAAAGCATGGCGTCTCAGATCAAAGGCCTCGTCCTTGCAGGCGGTAAAGGCACCCGCCTTCGTCCCCTAACGTACACCACGGCCAAGCAATTGGTGCCTGTTGCCAATCAACCGATTCTTCATTATCCCTTGGATAGTTTGGTTCAAGCCGGTATCAAGGACATTGGCGTCATTATCAGCCCTGAAACAGGTGACGCTGTCAAATCCGTTGTCGAGAACTGGCGTCCTTCAGGGGTTAAAATCACGTTTATCCTACAGGATAAACCTGCGGGCTTGGCCCATGCCGTTAAAATTGCACGGGGGTATCTTCAAGACAGCGATTTTGCCATGTATCTGGGTGATAACCTGATTCAAAGCGAGCTTTCCAGCCTGGTTGAAACCTTTGCCCAGGAAGGCGCAGATGCCCATATTTTGCTGAAACATGTTAATAATCCCCAGGCCTTTGGTGTGGCTGAACTGAGCGCAGATCACCGGATTATACGGCTGGTAGAGAAGCCAAAGCATCCGAAATCCAATTTGGCATTGGTTGGGGTTTACTTGTTTACCCCTAAGGTTTTCGATGCTATTGACCAGATTCAACCGAGTCCGCGCGGTGAATTGGAGATTACCGACGCCATTCAGAAAATGATTGATAACGGGAATACCGTTAAATCCCATACCCTCACAGGCTGGTGGCTGGATACCGGGAAGAAGGACGACTTGCTGGAGGCCAATCGAATTGTTTTGGATGCTTACTGCCAAACCGAGCTTTCTGGTAAAGTCGATAATCACTCCCAAATCCGAGGCCGGGTTGAAATTGGCAAAGGCACAAAAGTTATCAATAGCGTGATTCAAGGCCCTGTCCGAATTGGCCCGGATTGTGTGATTGAGGACGCCTATATTGGTCCTTATACCAGTATTGGCCAAGGCAGTCGGATTACCCAGGCCGAAATTGAAAATAGTGTGTTTTTGAATGCCTGCCAAGTCAGCCATATCCCGGTCCGGATTGAACAAAGCCTTGTCGGACAGGAATGCCAGATCACAAAGGCCCAGGGCCGGCCTGCAACCTATCGCTTTATGCTAGGTGATCAATCCAATATTGAGGTATTATAACCGATCTTAAAGAGTACCAGCAGCAAGCTTATAGATTACCGGGGCAACCCACTGCTAGGTGCCAATTCAATTCTCATCAAAAGCAGCATTTCGCTTCATTTGAACCTCTAAGGCCTCAAGAAGCCTCTTTTTTAAAGAAGCCGATAGACCTGTGGCCCGATTTAGAAGTTCTTGTATTAAGGGATAATCGTCTTGAGTGGCTGCTTGTGAAGCATAACCCTTCCATTTTGGATAGTATGCAAAAGCATCACCAGCATTTTCATAGGTGTTATCAGGGTTTGCGTAGATAGAAATATTGTCGTGTTTGGATTTCAGGGCTTTAAATTTATCAACATCTTCATCAGTAAGGTGAAACCGAGGGTAGTAATCATCATTATCAATCAATCTAACAGCACCAAAGCGTACAGAATTCATTGTGGGTCGACTCCATAAATTGAGAGGTACCAAATAATAAATCCGATTATATGCCAGATCGTGTTTAATATCGCAAATTATGAATGATCACGTTACAAAACGTTTACTTCCAAGATTTGCTGATAGACCCGTCACTGATGGTGATTGAATCTGACCGCTAGTCAGAGGTCTTTTTTGGGGGGCGCCCACGTCTTGGCTTTGGCCCTTCAGCAGGCTGCTCTTCAGACTTATCTTCAACCGCTTGGCCGGGCTCAACAACTCGTCGTAGTTTTCCTGCGCCAGGCGGACGGCCTCGACGGCGGATCTTGGCCTGTCCATGGGGTGCAGGCGCCTCTTCTGAGATGCCGGATCCAGCCATAGCGGATTCGCCCTCAAGTTCGCCCATTTCATCTTCCAGGATCTCAACCCCATCCAGGATGCCTACGTGCATGGGTATTTGAACCCCCGTGCCCGGTTCTTGATAGGCTCTATCATCTTCTTCTCCCATCGCCATCCTAGGCTGACGAGAAGCAGCCGCAACCGCTAGTCCGACAGGTTCTTTCGGCGCATAAGCAACTTCTTCCTCTTGAGGTTCACCTTCTTCAAATCCACCTTCGGGGATCTCAGCGCCTTCTTCATATTCCATATCCGGCATATAGGCTGAGCCCTCAATGGCATGAACCAAGGTAAACACATCATTGGCCTTGGGATTAATCCGAACCATGATGCTATTAATACCCAAGGGGAAGTAGCCCATTTTAATCGTATGCCCTAACCGTACCCCAAATCGCTTTAACAACCGGTGTTGATAAAGTTCTTCAAAAGGCATGGTTTCTGTCGCCACTTTTTCTTGACGTTCCTCGGCCTCTTTGGATTGCTGCAAGAAGCCTTCACGCATTGGGAGATGGTCGCTTCCACCTGGATTAATAAACTTGCGCAAGGTTTGAGCACCCGCTTTGGGTAAAGGCTGTTTGCTTTGCTGCGCCTGCTGGACTCCCCTTTGCTGGCGAATAGGCAGTTTGGTTCTTCCGGTGATGCCCCGCGCCATTTCGGCATGGGAAGGCGCCCAGTTAAATTCCTCCAGGCTCAAACCGGTACCAGAACATGCAATACATTTTCGGGTGAAAATTTCGCTTAAACTTTGTCCTTGACGATGTCGGGTCATTTCAACCAGGCCTAAATCCGATAATTGCCCAATCTGGGGCTTGGCCTTATCCGCTGACAATTCAGCTTCAAAGGTTTCCAGAACTGAAAGCTGGTTGGCCCGGCTTTCCATATCGATAAAATCGACGATAATCATCCCGCCGATATTTCGAAGACGGAGCTGACGGGCACTTTCCTTGGCCGCCTCCAGGTTAGTCAGGCGAATCGTCTCTGCCTGGGATTGAAGACTGGTAAATTTACCGCTGTTAACATCGACAACCGTCAGGGCTTCAGTAGGTTGGACGTATAAATAGCCGCCACTGGGTAAGGGGACTTTGGTCTGAAGGGCTTGTTTGATTTCCTTATCAATCCCGGCCCCAATCATAATGCTTTGCGCGCCGTTATAGAGTGTCACTTTGACGGGATGCTCAATCCCCCAGTTTTGGAGTAATTGATTGGCTCGCTGCTGACCAAACTGGGTATCCACGACAATTTCTTTGACATCTTCGGTCACCATCTCACGGATGACTCGGTACAGCAAGTCCTGATCCCGGTACAAAAGCGTTGGCGGCTTTGCAGTATCGGCCATGGCGACAATGTTTTGCCAACGTTCAATCAAGGTTTCAAAATCTTCTTGAATCTCAGGCTCCGATTGTCCTTCAGCTTCGGTCCGGATAATAATCCCGACCCCTGGAGGCTTCATTAAGCTGACGGTTGACTTGAGCCGGGCGCGTTCCTTGAGTTCAGAAATTTTACGGCTGATACTAATCCCTTTGGACTCCGGCATTAAGACCAAAAACCGGCCTGGAAGCGCCAGATTTGTGGTGACCCTGGGACCTTTATGGCCCGTCGGTTCTTTCATAACCTGTACCACAAGATTTTGTTTGGGTTGAAGGCGGCTTTTCAAATCCCCTCGACCCTGAACATCACTGGAATGGAGAAACCCCATCCGTTCCGTCCCGACATTGACAAAGGCCGCATCAATACTGGGGAGAATATTTTCCACTTGGGCCAAATACACATCGCCCAAAAGTACATCGCCCCGATGAATAATAAATTCAACGGCCACATCATCTTCAAATAGCACGGCGATGTTATCCCGTTCCGAGATAACAATTTTCTGTTTACCCATTGATTATAAAATCCTTCACGTTATTTAAACCTTAACGAATAAATCTGAATCCTTTAAACCGATTTTCAAGCGCTTGACATCCCATAAGGCGTCGGCGTGTATTAAATTTAAAAACCATAGGGGCTTCACCTGAAGGGTCTGCCGATTATGGAGAATAGTAAACTTGAGTTCATCCGGGGACAGAACTTGAATATCAGTGATATAAGGCTGGATATTCAATCTGTGTCGAGCTGTTTTCTTTTCGACTTCAACAACCCATTCCGGTTGGGTCAAAAGATCATCAACCCGCTGAGATAAAGTATACCCTGTTTTCAAAAAATCACAAGTCCATCGACCAGAGTATAAACAATAATGAAGTGATTTGTCCAAGCTGGAAGCGGAAAGTGGAATCCAGGTTACTTCTAATACTTGTCCTGTTTCAGGCAAGTGGGGATTCAATCGTGCTTGCACATCAGGAACATAATCCGTCATATCCACATCAATATACTCTTCATACCCTTCCACAAAGAGTGGAAGCGCCGGGCCAAAGGAGATTCGAGGGGTCGGGTTAAAACCTTGAGAGTAAGCAATAGGCAATTGTGCCCGGGAAATGGCCCGGTGAAGGGTTCTTAACCAATCCAAATGAGAAATAAATTTTAAATCGCCTCGCTTCTCGAGTTTGAGGCGAACTTTATGAGAGGGAAGCGGAAACAGGTCTGATTTATTGGGCTTAGCCTGAACCTGCGAGGTAAAGGATTTCATCTCCGTTGGCTTGATAAAAACCGGTTGAATATTAAAGGCGGAACAGACCCCACACGTGTTACAGCCAATAAAACATGGGTCACTGGCAGCTTGCTCAAGGGCTTTTTCGTACTCGGCAACGAGCCAGGATTTCTCCAGTCCCACATCAATGCCGTCCCAGGGCAATGGATCATTTAAACCGGTATAAGCAATCGTTGTATACTCATCCGGATCAATCCCCAGCTGCTGCAGTGCTTTAAACCACTGCGGGAACATAAAGTTTTCATCCCAGGCATCCAGATAGGCCCCATCCCGGTAGGCCATTTCAATAACCTCTGCCATTCGGGCATCACCTCTTGAGATCACCGCTTCCAGCTTGCTGATCTCAGAATCCGTGAAATTGAGCTTAATCCCCTTAAATCCTGAAAACGCCTGCCTTAAAACCTGGCGTTTTCGGTTCAATTCGGCCATCGTGTCCTGAGAGGCCCACTGAAAAGGGGTATGGGGCTTAGGCACAAAATTGGAGAAGGTGACATTGACATCCAGAAAGTTTTTTCGGGAGCGTTTTTCATCCCGGCTGATTTCGGCGCAGGCGGTCTGCATCTTTCGAACCAAATCGGCAATCCCCAGCAAATCATGATCCGTTTCCGTGGGCAGGCCAATCATAAAGTAGAGCTTGACCTTATTCCAACCGGCTTGATAGGCCGAAGTCACGGCATGCAAAATTTCCTTTTCGGTTAGATTTTTGTTCAAAACGTTTCTCAACCGTTCTGTACCGGCTTCAGGAGCAAAGGTCAAGGTGCTTTTACGAACTTGTTGAACCGCTTCAGCCACTTCCAAATCAAAACGATCTGCCCGCTGACTGGGTAAGGACAGGGAGATGCCCTTTTCATTTAAAGTGCCTGCCACTTCATGAATCAGTGGTTTCAACTGCGAATAATCGGCAATGGAAAGCGATAACAAGGAGCATTCTTCGTAGCCGGTTTTCTCAATCTCCTTGAGAGCCTGATCTCGAATGGTCTCGATTTTCTGCTCTCGAACCGGCAGATTAATGAAACAAGGCTGGCAAAATCGACACATCCTGTCACAGCCCCGTCGGGCCTCGATGGTGACCCGATCGTGAACCGTCTGGATAAAGGGAATCAAAGGAGCCAACTCAATATTCTGTTGAGTAATGTCGACAATGCGCTTCCGGGCTGTTTGGCTGATGCCAGGGACATAAACCCCTTCCATGCCAGCCAAAGCCTTTCGAGTTGTGAACTTATCCCATTGTTCTGATTTTCCCTGGGCTAAAAGGGACAGGATCTCAATGAGGACCTCTTCCCCATCACCAATAATAAAGGCATCAAAAAAGGGGCCTAGTGGCATTGGATTCCCACTACCCGGACCTCCTGCAATGAGCAGAGGCGTGGACCAATCAGGGCGGTCTTTGGATCGAAATGGAATCTGAGCCGCCTCTAAAACGCCCAAAATGGACGTATAGTTCAATTCATACTGAAGGGTAAAGGCCAGTAAATCAAAACAGGTTAATGGGACCAGCGATTCAATGCCATAAAGCGGCAAGTTTTCTTTCTTCAGGCACTCAAACATGTCTTTTGCCGGCGCATAGGCTCTATCGCAATAAAAATTCGGGTGATGATTCACCAAGCTGTAAAGGAGCTTATGTCCGTAATTGGAGACGCCGATTTCATAGAGATCCGGGAAAATCATGGCCATGGTGACTTTGGCGTCATCCGGGTTTTTGCGAAAAGCGCCAAGTTCCATCCCTAAATAACGGCCAGGCTTATTCACCTGAGGCAGGATGTGGTGTGTAAGATGGGTTTTATCAAATCTGGGTAAAGGCATTGAATAGTGTTTTTAAGTTTTCGTGCAATAAGCTGGAAAAAACCAAATCCCGAGGCAATGTTTCAGTTTATCGGAATATGTTGCATTTTAAATCAAAAACAATGGATTCACAATGAGAAGGTTGGTTCGGATGTCGAATCCAGCCAGGGAAAGCGGCCATGTGGTACTTTGCAATATTGCTGTCATCTCATCAGGTGGATTCAATCCATAAAATCGGATATTCGCTATCTGGAGAATGGCGAAAGCTTGATCTTTATTGATATTTTAAACATCAACGTTACTTCTTGGCGGCGATGAGAAGAAATGAGGATTGAACGATGACTTTACAATCAACACGGCAATTTTTCGCCCTTAGTCTTGTCATTTTAATGATTTCTGGTCTTTCGGCATGTTCGACTCACCGAGGACAACCTACTGCCCAACAGCCAACACCCACACAAACCGCAACAGCTCCAACCACGACAACCACAACCACGACAACCCAGCGTAAGGTTTCAATGCCGACACAACCCATTCCACCAGTTGAAAGGCCGGTTTCAGTAGCCACTGCTGTCCCGAGCAGCTTGCAGAGTTTGCCTCCAGGGCATCCCTTAAATTATTACCCTGGGAAGCTAAAACAAGAGGGCTATACGATTCAGCGTGAGGCCACACAGGCAGATCGCCATATCTATACCATAACGGATAAAGCTAATCATCAATATCAGGTCAGTTTGACACAGCCAGCTAATGCTACTAAAGTACGTACGGTTCGCGTGACGCAAGTCATGACAGCAGCGAATTTGCCTGCTCCGACCGGAAGGGCAACAGGGTTATCACCAGCCGATATTTCAAAGCGCATTGAAGCGCTTCGACCCGGGAAAAAACCGGTTGATTACATCTCGGATCTGGATCAGCTGGGGCAGGTGACTGAATACCGGATGATTAATCAAAAGCAGGCTGAACTCAAAATGAGAGCGGATAATCGGACTTATCGGGTTTCGATGAGCGTTAATCCATCTCAAGATAAGGTTGTGCAGCTTAAGCTGGAAAACCCGGCCCGGTAATGCCAAGTGAATCCAGCCGAGCATTAAAAATTATTTAATCGTGATTTTACAGGAGAGAAGGGATATTTTATTCAGTCTCTCCTGATTATTTATCGGCAAAAACGAATCTTTTAATCCGGCTGAACTTTAACCATCTGATAATTTAAGGGGTTAAAATCAGTGGGAAATTGGGTCTCATTGTTATATTGAGCACCTTCAAGATTGGCCCAAGTTAAAAATGTTTTTTTTAAGTTCGTTCCTGCCAGGTTGGCATTTTTTAAATTGACCCAGAGCAGGTTTGTGCCCACGAAATTGGCATTACTTAAATTGGCTTCTTCCAGGTTGGCTCGTTCTAAGTTAGCCCCTTGCAAGCTTGCGCCTGATAAATTCGCTCGATACAGGTTGCTGTGGCTAAGATTGGCCCAGGAAAGATCAGCCCCCTTTAAATTGGCATGCTCCAGGTTGGCGTTGGCGAGATTGGCCCACATCAGGTAGGCACCATCTAAAGCGGCATTTTTTAAATCTGCATTTTCCAGATTAGGAACGAGCTTTTCGGTCCCCCCAATATCAATCTGACCGGAATTAAATTGCCCTGATTGGTCTGGTTGCTTTTGGATATTATCATCAACGTCCTTGGCCGGCATTTGCAGGCCCAAAAAATTATAACCCAGATTACTGGTCAATCGGACCATTTGATGGGTAATCGCCTGGTTTTTGAGGGGTTTCATCAAAGCCGTTTCAAGCGGCAACCACTGTCCCTTGATAAAGGTACAAAGGAACAGTAGATTAACGATGGTGAGCCACTGGTTAACGTTCATTTAGAGCCACAATCCAGAAATTTTCAGGTATGATCTTCCAATTCAAAATTATATCGGATTTTAAAAAGTATAGAGAAGGAATCTTTTTTAAAATCCTATGCTTGACTGACCCAAATTCAGTAAAAATCCTCCTGGTAAAGTAAACCCCATTGATAAAACCGAACATTTTTGTTTAAGGTGTTTAAACGCTCTTTATGATTTTTAACACAAGCCTTTCATCCCGATAATAATAAAATGGCCATGACACGCTTTAGCATATTCACAATTTGGCTTTTTCCTGCCATAGTGAAAAAGAGAGGTTATGACCTCACTGTAGAGTCTTTTCTGCATCCCAACATGTTTTTGTGTTGCGGTATATAGTATCAACCAAAATAAGAGGGACAATCTATGACAGCGGAACATTCACATTGGCAATTTGATACCGTTTGCATCCATGGGGCTTACCAACCTGACCCTGTCACCCATTCCAGGCAGGTTCCGCTTTATATGACCTCAGCCTATACCTTTGAAAACTCGGATGAAGCAGCGGCCATTTTTCATGCAGAACAGGAAGGCTATGTCTATACCCGTATCAATAATCCCACCAATGATGTGTTTGAAAAGCGAATGGCATTGTTGGAAGGGACAGATGCAGGCTTGGCGACCTCAACCGGCTTATCCGCCACCCAGCTTGTCTTAATCTCATTGGCGCAATCGGGCGATGAAGTTGTTCTCTCTCCCAGGTTATATGGCGGAAGTTATCGACTTTTCTCTTATAACGCACCTAAGATGGGAATTACCCCGGTTTGGGTAGACCTGGATGACCCAAAAGGCTGGGAAAAAGCTGTTACTTCCAAAACACGCTTTATTTATCTTGAAACCCCAGGGAACCCAACGTTAAATGTGATTGATATTCGACATGTCGCAAATGTTGCCAAGGCTCATGGCATTCCCCTGGTGGTTGATAATACCTTCTGTACGCCTTATCTCCAACGACCCGCTGCCTTGGGGGCTGATATTGTTGTCCATTCCACCACAAAATACATCGCCGGAAACAGCACGGCGATGGGCGGAATCGTTCTGGGCAAGCAATCGTATATTGATGCCCTTCGCATTGAAGATTATCGAAACACTGGGCCTGCGGCAAGTCCCTTTAACTCCTGGCTACTGCTTTTAAGCTTGGAGACCCTGCCGCTGAGAATGGAAAAACATTGCAAGAATGCTATGCAGG
>JANWKX010000107.1 GCA_025451145.1 Vampirovibrionales bacterium | reverse complement strand
TAAAGGGTTCGTTAATGTGGAGAGGGTGTCACATGGGGACTGTTTTATCCGTTTCAGGGTTATCTCAACACCGGGGAGCGCTCACAAATCAACAGGCGCTAAAGGCTAATCAAGATCTTTTATCCAGGCCAGAGGCGTCACCCTACCAGAGCATCATTCCTGGACAATATTTTAAAAGCCAGGTTAAATTCTCAGGCTCACAGGCCCCCGATGTTGATGCGGAGATAAACCGCTTTGCAAACCGTCATCATGTCCAACTGGATCCGTTCCAAAAGGATGCGATGAGTAAACTTCTGGCGGGCCATAGCGTCCTGGTCGCAGCCCCTACAGGCAGTGGAAAAACCCTTGTTGGCAATTTTGCCCTGGAACAAGCTTTAAACCATCACAAACGGGCCTTTTATACCACCCCACGTAAGGCCATCAGTGGTCAAAAATTCAAGGATTTCCAGGCGCTTTATGGCGAAAATCAGGTTGGGCTGATGACAGGGGACATTACGATTCATCCCGATGCCCCCATTATTGTGATGACCACCGAAGTCCTTCGGAATATGCAGTATCAAGACCCAGCGCGATTAAACAACGTCAGCAGTGTCGTGTTTGATGAATGCCACTTTGTCAATGATTTTGAGCGGGGCCCCGTCTGGGAAGAGTGCATTATGAATATGCCACCGTCAGTCCAGCAAGTCCATTTAAGCGCTACCGTGGGAAATGCCAAACAATATACTGATTGGATACAGCGCATCAGCACCCAACAGGTCACGGATGCCATTTCATCCGATAAGCGTCCGGTCAACTTGGTGTACCTATTCTTTAATCCCCGAAAAAATCGATTAGAGCCAGTCTTTGATGACGGGTTTACGCACAAATCAGTGAATCCCGACTTTGAATCCGCCTTTTCTCATGATGCCCCATACCATCCCAGGAATCTGATGCAGGCCTTAAAATCCTATCGGCCTGGTAGCACCGCTGAAAAAGAGTTACTGAACTCGGAGCCCTCTCAAGAAGTCACTCATGCCTCTCCGCTATTCCCGGCAGTGATGACGCGGTTCAACCGAAGGTTTTGTAACACCAGCTTCCATGATCAGGCGACCCAAAACGATTCAGAATCCCTCCTGAGGTGGGATACAGATGGTGGTAAGGCTCGCCGTCGAAAGATTAAAGCCCTCATTGACGAATATAAACGGATCGATCCTGATCTGGTCGCCCTCAATCCTAATCTTGAGGAAGGGCTGTACAGAGGGTACGGCGTTCACCACTCCGGAATGACCTATGCTGAACGTGGCTTGGTCGAACAAGGCTTAATTCGGGGACTTTTGGAATTTGTCTGGGGAACAGACACCATTGGCGCTGGGATGAACATGCCGGAACGAGCCGCCATTATTTCTCAATTTGAAAAATTTGATGGTCGAGAAATGGGTCCCATCACTGCCAGCGATTTTCAACAAATCTGTGGCCGGGCCGGAAGACGTGGATTGGATAAAATTGGCTATGTGGTTCTGGTGCCTCCGGAAAAAAGTGATTTCGACTTACCGGATCGGATTCTCAGCTACATTAACCAACCTCCGGAAGACTTAATCAGCAAGTTTGAACCCACCCCCACCATGGTCCTAAGCATCTTGAGAGGCCATAGCATCGAAGACGCCAAGCAGCTCATGTCAAGAAACTTTGCCGTTTACCAAGATCCCTCACTGGCTAAAGCCTTTAAAAAGCAACTGATGGCCATTATCCAGTTCTTGGGAGCTCAGGGATTACTCACGCTTCAACGGGACGCTGGTGGACAAGTGGTCTCTGCCAAGCCGACGCCCTTGGGTGAAGATATGATGCAGGTACCGGATAATGCCTTTCTCTCTGTCCTGGCGCTTTTAAAATCAACTTATCCAAAGTCACTGGAAACCTTCTCGGATGCCCAGATTGCGGCTTTCCTCGGCAGCTTTATGGATGAAAAAGGGGACGATTTTCATCTCCCCCGAAATAGAGACAATGGGCTATCCAGTCTTCAGGATTATGCCCAAGCCTTTAATGAAACGTATTATCAACTCTCGGATCAGGCCACTCAATCCGGCATTACTGGTCAAACAATGCCTTCTTCGACCTTTATGCCCTTTATCTACCAATGGGTTCAAAGCCATGGCCAATGGCCGCAACTCAGAAGGGCTATAGAATCGACGCAGCACCAAGGTGTCGGGCCCTCAAAAATCTATATCGGAGAATTCATGAACACCGTTCGGCGTACGGCGAATCTGGTAGATAAGCTTTCTGAAATGACAAACGCCTTTAGCCCGACCTTCAGACAGCGCCTCAAGCGGATTCAAACCAACGCCTTACTGAGCCCTCCCATTCGCGCTCAGCTTGAGTAAATTTGTAGAAGCCGATTTAAAAGGGCCAGGAAGTCATTTTCCTGGCCCTTAAAATTGCTTTGGATTGAAACCGGTTAATTCAAAACCGGCTCCAAGGTAATGCGACGATCAAAGGCGGCAATGGAAACAATCTTAAAGGGGAAATTGTCTCCCAGAATCAGTTTATCCCGTTCTGTCTGATAGTAGCTACAGAAAGCTTCAATACCGGGCTCCAGCTCTGCCAGAAAACCGGAGTTCAAGAGCTTTGAGATCTGCCCGCTCACAGCATCGCCTTCTTTAAACCGCTGGAGAACCGTTTCCCAAGGATCGGGCATCAGGCGTTTCATGCTAAGGCTAATCCGTTCCAGCTCACGATCAATGGCCAAAACCTGGACCTTAACGCGTTGGCCAAGGGTCAATACATCGCTCGGATGTTTTAGACGACGCCAGCTGATTTCAGACAGAGGCAGCAAGCCGTCAATGCCGTTAATATCCACAAAGGCGCCAAAATGGGTAATTTTAACCACTTCGCCATCCACTTCCAGGCCTTCGGATAAATTGGAGAGCGTCGCGCTGCGTCTTTCAGCCTGAGCTTCAAAAACGGCAGCACGGTGACTTAAAATCAACTTGTTTTTGGATTTATCCACTTCCAAGAGCTTTGCAGGAATCGAGTCCCCTACCAGCTCTTCCAAGGTTTTGGCGATACGAAGCTGGCTGGCAGGAATAAAGCCTTTCAAACTCAGTGCTTGAACCAGAACGCCACCCCGGGTTGTGCCACATACCGTGACATTGAGAACTTCGTTCGTCTCGTGTAAGCGGCGAAGCTCATCCCAGTCTTTCCACATGTCAACCCGCTTGAGGGAAAGCAGGAAAGGCGCATCTTCGTCGAAATCCCTCAGGATATAAAATTCCCGAACCTGCCCAGGCTGATACATTGCGGATAAATCATCCCCTGAACGAGCATTGGGCAATTCTTTGAAGGGCACATGGCCTTCACATTTACCGCCAATATCAATGACCAGAAAATCCTTTTCCACCTTCAAGATTTCGCCCACAATCACATTGCCTGGGGTCAAGCTTCGATGAAAGCTTTCTTCCAGCATCTGGGCAAATGCCTCTTGGACTTCGCTTCTGTCTTCCTGTTCAAATATTAAAGTTGTCACGTACGATAGTTCTCCTTTCTTTCTGTCAGAGTTTGTTTAAAGGGATTCCAAATAATGAAGGACATCTTGCACAAGCCAATCCGGGGTTGATGCGCCAGCCGTCACACCAATGGTTTCTGCCGCTTCAAGATCGGAATGACCCGTCAGTTCAGCAACCGTTTCAATGTGAATCGCCGGCGTGCCGATTTCTCGGCACACTTCCGCCAGGTGGGTTGTGTTTGAACTATTTTTACCACCAATGACCACCATCAAATCCACTTCATGGGCCAGCTTTTCAGCCGCCGTTTGACGTTTGAACGTGGCAGGACAAATGGTGTTATAAACCTTCATTTCTCGTGCAAACTTGGCGACTTCCGCAACCACCTGAAAGAAGGTTTCCTCTTTTTGGGTGGTCTGAGAAACAATACCAACGCGCGATTTAGAATAACCTTGTAACGCAGACTCTAACTCATCAGGAGAATTCACCGCGACAATATTGGCTCCTTCAATGCATCTGGAGTGAGCCATAATGCCAACGATTTCCGGATGTTCTTCTTTTCCAACAACAATAACGGTGTACCCTTCATGAGCAAGCGCCATGGCTCGCTCCTGAACACGCCGGACATCAGGACATGTGGCGTCAGATACCGAAATATCTTTGGTTTGGGCCTTATCGATATGTTCGGGATCAACGCCATGGGTCCTGATTAAACAGGCACTACCAGGAGGGATTTCCTCCACAGACTTAACGGTTTTAACATTTTTTTCATGCAGTTTTTCAATCACCTGGGGATTGTGAATCAGTTCCCCCAAAACATAGACCGGACGTGAACTGGTTTCTGCCAGATCAAACGCTTTATCCACCGCCATTTTGACGCCATAACAAAATCCTGAGTGCTCAGCAATCAATATCTTCTTTTTGGCTTTTGTGGTCTGTTCCAAACACACACCCTTTTCATTGATGGAATCGGTCCCTCTTTTTTATACGATAAACAGAGGAAATCAACCAGGGGGGCCAATGCTATAATTTGTGTGGTTATTCTCACTGTGACCTTTATTTTAGGTGGGTCAAGCATGTTCGTCAAACGATGGTGGTCAGGAGTGAGGACCCCCAAACTGTGCTTTAGTATAAATCTGTTTATTCTAAAGCCGTTCAATCGTCTCCCAATCCGATGATCCAGAAACGGATAAAGCGAGTCATAACGTGTCTAAAAAAACGGATTTGATATTTACAGATGCCTTTGAGTCTCTCCTAAAAGACTTTTTAGCCGAATCTGACCCCCTCGTAAAGGACAAATTGCGAGATGAACTGGTCAGTCACTGCCTGCCTTATGTTCAGAAAATTGCACGGGGCATTGCCCGAAGGGCAAAAGATCCGGTGGACGATCTGGTGCAGGTGGGCTGCCTGGGTCTGATAAAAGCACTGGAAAAATACAACCCCCTTGCTGGCAGCCGGTTTAAAACCTATGCGACTTATCTGATCACAGGCGAGATCAGGCATTATCTCCGGGATAAATCCTCTGTCATGAAAGCGCCGCGCCAATACTACGAACTCTATTACCGAATGAACCTGATCGTCCAACGTCTCAGTGAGGAATTGGGTAGAACCCCATCCGATTTGGAGATTGCTGATGAATTATCCTGCTCTGTAGATAAGGTACACGACTTCACCCATGCCGACAGACGAAGAACCGTTGTATCCCTGGATCAATTTGTGATGAATAGTGAAGGCCAATCTGCTGAAAATCTTTATGTGGAGCGGTTGGTTGATAATAAATACTTGGAGTTCTTGGAAAACCAGGAAAACCGACTTTTTCTGGAACAAGCATTGTCCAAATTGAAGGATGAACTGAATGCCGTCGTCAGAATGACGTATTATGAAGACCTGAGCCAGGTTGAAATTGCCAAGATACTAGGCATTTCCCAAATGCAGGTTAGCCGAAGGCTTAGAAAGGCACTGGATGTCTTGCATGCTCTTCTGCTTCAAGAACACCTGGATAGAGTTTAAGGTCGTTTATGGCACTTTTTTTTGAGATTTGGATGTTTTGCCTGGGTGCTGTCATTGGCAGCTTTCTCAATGTTGTGGCTTTGCGATTTCTCCGGGAAGAGTCCTTACTGCCAGGGTCCTATTGCTATCATTGCAAAGCCAAGATAAAGCCTTACGATAATATTCCCATATTGGGCTGGCTCAAACTCAAGGGGAAGTGCCGGTCTTGTAAAGGCCCTATCAGCGTTCAATATCCCTTGGTTGAACTGGGAACGGCATTATTATTTATGTTAACGGCACAGCATTTTGGCTTAACCTGGCAAACCGCTTTTTTGTGCTTTTTAACCGCCAATTTTATGGTCATTTTGATCACGGATTTCAGGGAACAAGCCATTTTTGATATTAATTCATTGGGATTAATCCCTGCTGGCTTGATTTATGCAGGACTCAACTTTCATCATCACCCAGGTCATTTTATGATGTCGATTGGGCCTTGGACATGGCCTATTCCCTTAAGCCTGGTATCTGCCTTAGCCGCGATTGTGTTAAGCGCTGTTATTTTTGGCGTCTTAAATCTAATCAGCCGAATCCTGGTTGGAAAAGAAGGCTTTGGTGAAGGAGATACCCGTCTTTTAATGGGGATTGGCGCATTTTTTGGAGCAAAATGGCTTTTATTGACCTTTTTACTCAGCTTCATCATTCAGGCCATTATTGGTATCCCAATCCTGTTATTTCAATGGATCCGCCAGAAAGCCTATCAAACCACAGGCCTGATGGCGTGCGGTCTATTATTCGCCGTCGTTCCGTACTGGATACAACCGTATTTACAGCATCAAATCACTTGGTTACTCATGATCACCTTGATATTCTCAGGGCTCGCATTATATTCTGCGTTTAAAGCGCTACGTCTTGCCAAAGACCTTCCCATTGGATTGACCTATCTCCCTTTTGGCCCAGCCATCATTGCAGCATGCCTTCTCATCCTTTTCATCAAAGGTTAATCGTTATCTCCAGAGGATAAAGGCGCTCAGCCTCAAGAAAACATGGCTCAATTGGCCTAACTCTTCTTACTCAGGCAATCACGCCTGTAATTTGGTCTGATCGGTCAGATTGAAGTTCAGGATAAAAGCCTTAAAATGCTTGAATGATGCCTGAAGAAGTCTAAAATTAAACACTCTAAACATTGTATTGTGAAATACCTTAGATAACAGCAGCATCCCTTATCCATTCATCATACATCCTGAGCAATACTCAATCGAAGAAGGTGGTATCTATTGGCTTTCATGGGTTTTTTCTCCATAAAACGTTTTAGAGGCTTTCCAATTGAGAGAGAAGGTCTTGGGTTGTTTATGAATGCACAGAAGCAAGAAGTAAGCAGCGAGAAATAAGGAGGTTATCGATGAGTAAAAAGGTACTAATGGCTGGGTTTTTAGGGCTTGTCATCTCAGGGAGCATTGCATCGTTTAGTTTTGCAGGGCCACAACATATCAATCACCAACATTTATTGGCCCAAAGTAGTGACCCCTACACTACCACCAGCCCGACGCAAAGACCTGTATCCACCACAACAAAAACAACAACCCATAAAGCCACCACCAAACACATGAAAACAGGCCAACAGCCTGGTGTTTACTACGGCGGCAAAAAGAAAATGACGCATGCGGTTTCTTACAGAACCCCTTATGGGCCTAAATACCATCATAAAAGGTACCATCGCAAACATAGAATGATTCGAGGCTACTGGTAGTTTAGAACGATTACTCTATCCAACCATCTCATAAAGGTGTCAGCAAAACCTGGCACCTTTTTTATAACCGATTGGACGGGCCTAAAAACTGCTCAATGGTTTCAATCAGCACCGGATCACGTCGGGCAATAAGCTTTAGAGGTCCCTCATGATCGTTAAATCCTGGCTGGTTAGACCAATAGACACCGGCTTGGATTCGATTTTGCCTTAGTAATTGAGCCAGATACGCCGCATGAGAAGCAGGGGTGTTCGGATAGTTATCCGCAAAAGTATCCTCGCTCCCCTCAATAATCAAGGCTGGTGTTCTCGCGATTGGGTTCGTAATATCGGCAATGACCTCCAGGATATTTAAATGATTTCGACTTTCATCCTGAATCAATTGAACCGGCTCTTTTGTCGTTGCCTGACGGCTATAAAGGCCACTAATGCCGATAAATTTGTTGACTTGGAGTGGCGGCCTGGCAAATTGTGGGGAGTAAAGGAGTAAAGCCCCTGCCACTGCACCTGCAGAATACCCCACATAAATTGTTTTAGTCCCTTTTGACCCAAATCGCTGAACCACACTCTCGACTCCTTCTCGAATATCCTCAATGGGGGCAGGCCAATCGGCATCTTTCAAACTACGGTATTCCAGGCTCGCAACCGCACTGCCTTGCTGAAGAAAAAATTCGGCTAAAGGCGCCAGTATATCTTCAGTCGCCGATCCTTCCAGAAAATTCCCACCATGGACTAAAATCACAAGATTTTGGGATTTTGAGGGCCCTTTGGGTTTGGCGTACTCATAAACATTTTTATTGTCTGGACCGTAATAATACTGCTGAAATTGCCGCCAGACAGATTCAACGTGGTTTGATGTCATCGTTGGGCTAGACCGTGAAAGCTCGCTATCACTCATCTTGGCCGTATCAGCTTGACTTGATATAAGCTGAAAGGCTTTTTCCATCCCAAACACATCACCCATCACGACACAAATCAGAAAAAAGCTTAAAAAATAACGGATAGCTACTGTCTTCATGGCTTAAGCAGCATAATCCAGCCTAATTATCAGGCACAATTACCTTACAGAATAATACCCTACATTAGAACTAAATCCCTGCCCATTGGGATAGAGATTATCTGGAATAGAGCTTGCGTTTTTCAAAAGAGTCTTAGTGTAGGCACCTACTTACAAAACAGTTTTAAATTTGCCCACCTGGCAATGGCCTGGTCGTTATAGCTCCGAATATACGTTTGATTCTGGGGGATAATCAGTAATCTGAAATATGGTGCCGTATCTGCCGGTGACGGTTGGAAATTCACGGGGATGATTTCAGTATCATTGGTCGATTGTTGCATTTTCTGCAAAATATCCTGAGAAATATCATTTACAACGCTTGAAGCCCCATCACTGACTGAAGGCTGAAAGCTGGTGGGACGAAAATCCGTATTATCAGATGTATGATTCCCGTTTTGCAGATGCGATTGAGAAAGATCGCCAGATACAGCGGCATGGGCCTGAGTCATCCCCAAAAAGCCTGCAAAAACCAGCACTAAGACCACACATTGGCGAAACATCATGACTGACTCCCGATTCAAATTTTGTCTTGAATCGGTTTCGACCTGAACACGAAAAACTTAAACGGGCCGCCTCTAAGATCGTTTGACCGCCTTAAACCGTAAACGGATATAATCAGCAAACCAACCATCACCCGTCAGCAGTTTGGGTTTGGCATAAGTCTCAGCAGCTTGAAGAAACGCCTCACGTTCTGACTGGGGCAAGGCTTCTAAAATCCCTGTAGCAAAGGTTTCAATCCAGGCCCGAATCCCATTGGGTAATGGCGTTGGTCTTGGAAACGTCTCAATCTGAATAACCTCAAATCCGCTTTGCTCCAACATGGTCTGATAGCGTTTGACTGAAGGAAAAAACTTGGGAGAAATCTGCTCAATATCCAAGCCATAAGATGCTAACGCTTTTTGGATCGCCTCTCGAATGGCTGCAATGTTGCCTTCGCCACCCATTTCAGCCACGAAAACGCCCTTTGGTTTTAGGGCACTCGCAATATTATGGAGCACTTTTTGAGGATCTTCTGTCATCCAGTGCAGGGCCGCATTGGAAAAAACCGCATCGAACTCCTGGCTAAATGCCATGTGATGGGCATCCAAGACTTGAGCAGTCAGTCCTTTCTCTTTGGCCGACTGAACCATTGCCGGGCTTGCATCCACACCAAAGACGGAAGCCCCCGATACAGCTAAGACTTGGGTCAAGGTCCCATCACCACATCCTAAATCTAAAATCCGCATCTCAGGCGTCGGCGCCAAAAGTGCGATTAGCGGTTCTCCAAGTTTCGGGACAAAGGCACCAATCGATTGGTACTGGGTCGGATTCCATTCTTGCTTGGTCAACGTCTTTACGCCCATCCTTGAAACGGTTTTAATGATACCATAATTCTTAACCAACCCGATAATTGGATGGCAAAGGTGAAATCAATGTTAGAAAAGCTGTATTTAAGTGATTTAGAGCCTGGACAACTATATAAATCAAGAGAATATCTCGTCACCGCAGAAGAAATTAAAACCTTTGCACAACAATTTGATCCACAGCCGTTTCATCTGGATGAAGAGGCAGCCAAATCGACCTTTTTTCAAGGGCTTTCCGCCAGTGGTTGGCACACCGGGGCCATTACCATGCGCCTGCTGGTCGATAGCCTCCCCATTGCCGGCGGCTTGATCGGGGCGGGTCTTGAAGACTTTCGTTGGCTAAAACCCGTCAGGCCCAATGATACCCTCTGGGTTGAAAGTGAGATTCTGTCATGCCGGGTTTCTCAATCAAAACCGCACCAAGGGCTGGTCAAACTTCGGCATAAAACTTTGAATCAACTAGGTGAGCCCATTCAATCCTTTATTTCAACCATTGTCGTCCCTCAAAAACCTGGTGTTCAAAAGGCATTATCCCCTGAAAGTTGCCCTACGCCATAAACGACTTAGAAGCCAATCAGGCTTTAACCTACTCAATATCCTGATTCAAGAACAAAAGATGGCTGGTCTCATCCGCATAAAGGGTAAATTCAAGCCGCGGATCAACAATCACGCCTTCTCCTGGTAGTAAGAACCGGTCTTGTTCTAGGCTTTCAAATCTGACCTTGCCTTCCAAGCAAATCATGTATAATCGCTGCGGGGACCAATGCTTGAGTTGATGGCCGGCTAAAAGCCCCATGGCCTTTAGGGTCAAATTCTCATACTGGGCCACTTTTTCCAAAAACACCTCACGACCCTCGGGAAGTGGCTTGATCAGGGAGATCGGTTCAAACCCTCTCCCGACCTTGGCGCTTAAGGATGGCGGTTGATGAGACATTTGTCCCCGTAAATCTGTCATCGATTGAATGACCTTATTTTTCTCCTCAAGACTTAAGCGTTGCTCTGCAATAGGGAAGATGCCAAACTCTTCTCGCCCGATATGATCCTGAAGTTCCTTGATAAAACTTTTTCCGGCCGTCTGGATATCTTCCGGACAGCACTGCCCAATGGCAGAGATAAGCTGGCTTCTCAAGTCCAGTAGGTTTTCATGCTCTAACTCCATCAGGACCATGGGCGCATACCGAGAAAGCACCGGAAACAGACATTGTTCCTCACACGCAAAATGGCGATCCAGATCGGTCGTAAAAGCCTTCGCAGCATTGTCTAATGCGGCGTAAACTTCCTCTGGCACAGAGGGCTGCTGTAACAATTGGAGCTGCGTCTCCAATTGGGCAATCAATGACTCCGTTTGGCGGTGTTCCGTCAAAAGGCTTTCGCAAGCTTCCAATGTCGTTTCAGGAACAGTATCTTTCATCATCATTTCCAAAGAAACCGTTATGGGGCACTTTTCTCACCCATCGACTATAGATCAGTTGTCCCCGTAAAACAATTAGCCTGAGGGTTTGAGGTATTATCTACTTCCGAATTTTCTTAATTTTAGATCCTTCCAAGCTTAGATCATACATCAAGCCTTTTTGATCCAAAACAAAGGCCACAATCGGCTGGTTTAAGGTTTCGGAGTTAATACTACCTTCCGCGCCAACCACAAAAACAGCGGCAGAAGCATCGGCGCCGACTTCCCAACCGGAGCTATTCAGAAACTGAGCCAAGGCTGGGTCTGTCATAAAGGCAATCACAACGGCTTTTCTTTGGCCGCCTAATTGAAATCCCAGAGACCCAGAAACAATCCGGTAATAGTCCGACCGTTTGCCTTTAATGAGTAGGGCGCCTTCTCCATACTCTCCACCAATAATAAAGCCGCCTTGAAGGACCCGCGGGAAGATGAGGATGCCTTTGGCTTCATTCAATACCTCATTTGCACCTTTGACATCCGATTTAAAGGTGGATAACGTATCCTGGACTTGAGCGTTAAGGACATCCGCCGTTTCTGCAAAAGCACCTTGTGGCAAACCCATTAAACAGAAACAGCTCATGAGAGCGATTATAAAATATTTGACCTGGACGTGATTCAACATATCGATTGCCTTCTCCATTAAGCGCCCTTATCGCAAGGGCTGGGCTTCTCAAGCATTATCCTACTTGATTTAGCAGGCAAAGGCAATTGAAGGCTCTTGATGTCTAAAGCATCCTCAAAAGCGGTTTAACAAGCCATTATGGTTTATATGGATTGCTCCATTCAGAAGTCGGTTTTCGTTGATTGACTTTAGGGCGACCGGCGTAATGCACGCTTAAACAGGTTTGAGCAAGACTATGTCCAGATATGGCCTTTTCCAGATCGGTTCGCGAACTGCCCGTTGGCAGCGCCAAAACCGTATCCAAGGCAAACACGTGAAAATCATACCGATGGGTTTCAAACTCGGGGCAAGGCGGTGTATAGCCCACCGAATGAAAGCTGTTTTCACCCTCAATTGCACCGGGGGGAATAACGTTTTCTGCAATTTCTATTGTTTCGGGGTTGATATTCCAGACCAACCAATAGGTGTCAGATCCTGACACCGTATTAGGCTCTTCCAGGATTAAAGCCAGTGACTGGACATTCCAAAGCGAACTGAGTGCCAGGCTTAACGGTGGATGGATGCCTTTTCCGTGACAGGTATAGCGTTCAGGCAAGTTTCCCCCATTTTTAAAGGCAGGGCTTTTTAACGTTAAAGAGGCGATTTTTGATGATTTCATCGATATTCCATCCCACAGTTGCTTGAGACGGCCTTCTGAGCTATTTAAGACCTGAAGTATGATTCACTCAGTCAACAGGGTTTGAACGTGATTTTGAATTCCCAAGAGGGCTAATTCGGAGCCCTTAACGATAAAAGAAGCCCCTATACAGCTTTTCACCAGTGTCTTTAGATTTGGCACAGCCACCTGGAGAATTTTTTCGATTGAAACCCATCGCTATAATAAAGTGCTTTCTACATTAACCAGACACAAATCAGGGCAAACCCATGAGACTTAAAGAAATTATGAGCCCGCACATTGTCACCATCGCACCAGAGGACTCAGCCGCCTTTGCCAATGAATTGATGTGGCGAAAAAACATTCATCACCTCATTGTCATTCAGAACGGCAAGATTGTGGGCATTCTTTCAGACAGCGATCTGGGGGGAGATGCAGCAAAGGTGATTCCGGATAATCTACAGGTTCAGGATGCCATGAATCGGCAAGTTGTGACAGCGAAAGCGAACACGTCAGTTAAAGAAGCCTTCAATTTGATGCATGGGCACCATATTCATTGTTTGCCAGTCGTCGATGACAATGGCAAGCCGATTGGCATTGTCACAGAACAGGATATTTTGACGTTATCCAAACGAGGCACAGCGCAGCCACCGTTTCAGGGTTCCCCCCAGGATCCGGATATGCCACTTCATGACCGAGAAGGCCATGGCGGACAATCCAAGATTGATCACAGTATGTGGCCTGGTCGATTCCCTAACGACCAACTTAAACCCAAGTCATAAAGAATAATCTGGTATTTAACAGTCTTATTGCTTCTGAGAAGCAGCTTCAGCAGCGTGTCTTGCAGCCTCTTGCGCATTCTGGAACGCTTGCTCAAGACCACCAAGGACACCTTTACCACCAAACACAAAGTGAAACTGAAACGCCTTGGCAGCCGCTTGCATCACAGGGGAATCAGTGCCACCACCCTCAATAATATCCAGGCTCCGAATTTCAGGGTCTGCGTCTAAAGCTGCTTTCATTCTCCCGTCAATGCCAGGATACTGTTCAGGATCAGAGCAGAGCAATTCGACTTCCCAATTCGGATCACTTGTTGAAAGCGTTTCATACACATGAGGCGTATTATTATGGTCCTTCCCCACAGCAACCTCATGGGTAATGGGCTTTAAATAGGTATATAAACTTGAAAAACGAACGTTCACTGTGGTTCTCCTCCAATTTTTAATTCAGATTTTCCTGTACTCAAACGAATAATGCAAAATGCAGAGATTAAGCGAATAAACACGCTCAATGGGATCAATTGCCAGAAGCGCGTGATTTTTTACATTCCTTAATGGTTAATGCCAGGAATGAGAAGATCTGATGGCAAAATACCGTTTTTATTCCACCAATCGTTTGGGAATCACCAGACGATAATGAATCAGGACTGAATCATCCAAAGCCATTAGCCCACCCATGCCTGGGAATTTCAACTTGGGAATACCAAACGCCGATAGTGTGTTCTCAGCCGATCCAAGTATAATAAATTCTTTCGCCGTTTCACTCATGGTCAATGCCGTCGGCACCGTTTTGGTCACGCCCTTTAGTTGTATTTCCAAGGGAATGGACTGTGTATGAGGCATCACATGACCGGTGGTATGAATCGGAATTTGGGGATGATGTTGGCTATCAATGGCTGACCGAAGCAACGGGTTACCAAAGCCAGAATCCAGATCCAAAGCATGGCTTTCAACAACCATGTGGCAATTGCTAAAAGACTTTTGCATCGACTCATATTGACATTGCAGCCGAAAAACCTTGGCAGTCCCTTCAATTTTGGAAGACACCAGATGGCCGAAATGATGGCTGGTCATATCAAAATGGATGTAAGAGGGGGCTGTATAGGCCTGATCATAAGTTTTATAATCCCACTTCAGCTCAAAAGCTTTTGCCGGCAGATAAATACCTAAGCTCAGCAAGACACAGGCAATAATGGCTTGGCCCTTTTGAAATCTCATATCAATTCGCTCTATCCTTCCAAGAAAAGCAGAAGACTCTTATATTAGCAGAGGATCATCGCCAAAGGATAGCCTGAGGGCAAAACTTAAGCGAGCGTCTTATGGCTTGTTGCTTCAGGGATTTGCCGCTCGAAGTGATCAAAAAAGGTGGGCCTTAAACACTGGGGACAGATATAGATAAACCAGATTTCATATTGTTCATCTTTTAAAAAGGGCCACCCTTCTGTGGCTTCGACCACTTGATGACAAGATTCATGGTGACAGGTATAAGTTTTAGGAGGTAAAGGAATGGCACGATCCCAACGGCCCATCATCAGCGCCATCCTTCTGAACAATTTTCAACGGGAATACACACGGCTAGGAGGTCAGCTTTTCTTGGACGCTTTGGATTTTATCGGCGATGCTTTGTGCTTTATCCGTCCGGGTACCCAATTTAATGGTGGTACTGATCCGAGGCGCTCCCATGTCGTGAATCCGCTCATGACAGGCTTTGACTGCGCTAAACACCTGATCCCATTCGCCCTCGATATTGGTGCCATAGGCATGGAGATGAGGCGTTAACCCAGCCGCTTTGATGATCCGCTCACATTCTGCAACATACTCCGAAACTGAAACACCCACCCCCATGGGGATAACACATAAATCCACAATCACCTTCATCAGCGTTCTCCATCATTCAGAGTTATCATCGATGATTGTATTGTAATACTGCCTGATACCGGTCGTAAACAACCAAGACCTCAAGATATTCAGAACTATGAATCCAAAGCGTTGTCTCTGGCATCGTGTCTGCCCTTCCTAGAAACGATTAATCAGACGTGGCATTTGGCTGGCCAAAAACAGTATTGAGAGCCCCACAATAATGAAATAAGCTGCCATTAAAGTCCCCAGCAACCAGATCATGGTCGTAGGTAGTCCTGTCACACTGATTATACTGATAAATAGTGCAATAATGCCACTGACCAAAAAGCCAACCCAGCCGGACTGGTTACGAAACTCCAAAGCCAGGGCGATTTTCCCAATGCCTTCGATCAGAAAGAAGGCGATAAAAGCATAAATGACTGCAATCACCCCGATACCCGGCCTGATTAAAAAAATCAGTCCCAATAAAAAATAAAGCGCCGATGATAAAAAAGTCCAACCCCGCCCAGGAAGGTCCTGTATTTTAAAAGCGTAATATCCCTGCAAGCATCCAATCACAAATAAAAGCGATCCAAAACCAAGCACCGTTGTAAGGGTCGTCAGCCTGGGTAAAATATAAGCCAGGATCCCCAGAATAATAAATAATACGCCTGTCACAATGGTAACGCCTCGAAGCTGCCCTGAATGATTCATGGATCTATCCCCCAAGTTGGTTGACTAAAAGCGTTTCTGGTTGCGCTTAACAACCAAGAGATCTCCTGATTTCATTTAAAAAGCTTTATCGCCAAAATACTATTGATAACCTTGATTATGAAATCGATGGCCGCCAGCGATCTGCCAGGCTGAACCTTTATCACGCAGCCCCGTATTGCAAACAGCATTTTGCCTTTAAATTCATACGGATTAGGGATCTCTGAATGTTCATCATCCCCCATCATGAAAGCGGTTCCCTGTATAATTTCCCCGACCAATTGCGGAGTATCCGGTATACTGGATTTATGTATATTCATCGTGATTATTTAAAATCAGGCATGCGCTTATCTGAACCCATTCGGGATCGGCTAGGTCGTGTATTGCTTCATCAGGACACCGTCCTGGATGAAGGCCATATCAAGCGACTCAAAAATTGGGGCATTATTCGGATTAACATTCAGGAAGACAGCATTGAAGATAAAAGCCTTTTGGAAGAAGGCCCGAACAACTCTGGGTGCATTAAGCGAGGCAAGCTGGATGAAGCTCAATTAAAACAACTGTTTAAACATACCAACCTCCATCATCCCTTTATGGATGAGCTATACCAGCAATGCGAAATTCGGCTTTCATAGGGCGCTGATGGTCATGGAATACCCCAACAAATCACCTCGAGAATTGATTAGCAGTATTTTAAACATTGCTTCTTTGCCATCGATTTATCTGCGACTGGTTGAGATTATTAATGCGCCTCAAAGTTCGGCAGATCATTTTGCAAACATTTTAAGCGATGATACGGGATTAACCGCAAGGCTTCTTAAAATTGTCAATAGCGCCCATTTTGGCTATCAAGGACGAATTGAAACCGTCAACCGCGCCGTCACCATTCTGGGGACCAAGCAGCTTTGCGAATTGGTTCTGGCGACTTCGGTTGTTAAGATGTTTAAAAATATCCCTCAAGATTTGGTGGATATGGACTCGTTCTGGCTACACAGCCTGGCCTGTGGGCTATTTGCAAAAAATATTGCCCAGCAAAAAAAAGAGCCGAATCCCGAACGTTATTTCACAGCCGGACTCCTGCATGACATCGGCCGTCTTATTTTGTTCATTCAGATGCCCGTTGTTGCCAAAGAAATTATGGAAGACGCTAAGAAAAATTCTGAACTTTTATATCTTAAAGAACGCGAACGATTGGGTTTTGACCATGCCATCCTCGGAGGCCTTCTCCTAGATCAATGGAAACTTCCTATACAGCACCAGGAGGCTGTTCGTTATCATCATGCCCCCCGCATGGCCAAAAGTTTCCAAATTGAAGCCTCCATTATCCATGTTGCCGATATCTTAGCCAATGCCCTCCAGTATGGGACCAGCGGCGAACGATTTGTGCCACCTCTGGATCAAGCCTCCTATGATTTTACAAAGCTGGATGCCAAAACGCTGCCTTACCTCCTGGACTCTGTGGAATCCGTCATCGATGATGCTGTCCGCTCGGTACTGCAACCTGTATAACACTGCCTGAAACTTGATTTAATAACCTCTGCTGAGGAAAATAATAAAAGCAAAAATACGGATACAGAGCCTATTGCGGCCTTGAGCGGAATCTTCTTATTTTTGTCAGGCGGGCGCAAAACCTAGGGAGGTGTCCAGAGCTAAGCCCAATTGCCTATGGCAATTGGGTCCTATATAAAAATTAGAGGCTCCAGTTGCAAAGCAACTGGAGATATGCGTCTGGGCAGCCAGCTTAAGTGAAACAGATTTTCCTCAACAGAGCTTAAT
>JANWKX010000106.1 GCA_025451145.1 Vampirovibrionales bacterium | reverse complement strand
ATGCCAATGGCTCTGGAACCATTACTCGGACGGGTGGAACGGTCTTAGGAAATAACATCACTTTAACCAGTGGAACCGGGAACATCGGAACCTCAGGAACCCCTATCCTCACTGGCCCTGGCACACTGAATGTCAATACACTAGGGTCAGCCTGGATCAATGATACCGGAAACACCTCCTTAGCTGCTTCCGGCGTTGGCGCCAATCAAACATTACTCGTCAATGCCAATGGCTCACTGACCACAATTGGTGCGGTCTCCTCCGGTGGCAACAGCCTGATTAGCCTAAGTACATCAAATAATGGCAATATTGTTCTAGGCACCAACGTCGCGACCAATACCGATAACACCATTATTAACGCCAATGGTTCAGGTAGTATCAGTCATACCGGTGGAACGGTTTATGGTAGCAACATTACGTTAACCAGTGGCTCAGGAGACATTGGTTCCTCAGCAAATCGAGTTGAATTAGGTCAAACGACCTTGACCGCTAATACGCTGGGTAGTGTGTACGTTCATGACGATGGCAATCTTACTCTCAATACCTCCAGCGCTGGCGACAACGGTGCTTTTGATGCCACAGCAACAGGCAATATTGTGAACATTTCAACGGTTAGCGGTGGTACCAACACCCATGTCAACTTACAAGCGGATGGTGATGTGACCGTTAACGCAGGCGTGACCACAGTCGATGGACTCATTTCTCTCTATGCCGATGACCTGGGCCATAACACTGGTAAACTGGGTGTCTTTAGTACCGTTAACTCCAACAACGGTAATATCACCTTGACGGGCTCACAAGTCGATGTGGATCAACTGGTCAATGCGGGTACTGGCAACGTTAGTTTCAATACCAGCGCCTACAAACCCATCTATTTCGGAGGTGTTGTCAATGATGCTGATAGCACCAGCATTACTGATATTTCAGCCCAAGAACTTGGTCTTGTAACCGCAAACAGTGTCAATGTTGGTAATACGACCAATACCACAGGCATGACCCTTGCTAATAATTTTGATATTTCCGGTGAACACTTTAATAATTTAACCCTCAATACCATTGGCGATTATAACTCCGTTGGAAAATCCTTGACCTTGGGTGATAAAACCTTGACGATTAATGCCCTGGGGAACATTAATACCGGACAGATTAACGGTGGACAAACGACTGCCAATCTCAATGCTGGAAATGACATTAATGTGGAAGGCCCTTTATCCTTTGATACCAACAGTTCCAATGTCAATCTGACAACCACCAATGGCAATATCAACTTGTATCAGCAGATTTCCGGGTCTACATTGGACTTGAGCGCCGGTAGCTCCATTACCAATCCTGGCGCCTACTTTAATCCCAACATCTATGCGACCCACGGGGCCACCATGTCATCCGGCGATTATATTGGTACCATGAGCCGACCTATTAATGTGATTGTTAGCGGTGGACTTAATGTAGCCCCTAGAGGAATTCTGGGCGGGGTTTCTGCCGATATGAACGGATGGATTCCCCAGCTAAGTGACCTTCACGTCCTGAATAAACCGCCAGGTCTGGTCATTTTCAATGGATATTGGCTCGATCCCAGTTCCTATGGCACAGGCTCATCCTCATCATCTTACATTAGCTTTAACTATCTTAGTGTGGATCTGAGACCTTACGTACAATCATCATTTATCGAAGTACGTCTATTGGAATCACGTGATGTGACACCGGATAACAACCAATTGCTTGCCCAACCCCTCGACTTTAAAACCGTTAACATTATGAATGAACGGCCACGGGTTGTTTATGACAAAGATACGGTCTATATTGAATGGCAAGATGAAAATGGACATACCATCCTGGTTGATACCGAAGATAATCGTGTGGTCAGAGTCATCAACTAAGACGGCCCCGTAACACGCCATTGAACCGGAAGCTTAGTTTATCGAAGCGAACGGGTTTTGGTATAGGGCGATAATGTTACCGTCACCAGTTTTGAGTCTTCAATCAAGGGATCTTCTTCGGAGCTATCCTTTAGTTTCCGAATCAATGGCAGGCATAACGAGGCAGATAATTTGATAAAGCCCAATAACAGGCTTAAGAAGAGTCCTGGAACCAGGTTAAGCCCTAAAACAGAGCAGGCTGCAAGGACGATTAGTATTGGATACACCACCCCTCCTGCAATAATGCCATACAACGTTATTTCAAACCAAATGCCCAGGTATTGGGCTCCAAGGACATCAGGAATATCCAGGCAGGCATCTAGTAGGCCAAACAGGGTTCTGTCTTGAACGGAGGCCACCATGGGGATAACCAATAATGGGTAAAGCCCAATTAACGCAATCGGGATAATGATGCCGTAGGGAAATAGAAGAATGGCTGATGCCGTTAAAAATGCCCCAACCATTAAATAGAAAAAAAGCAATTGGGCCCCTTCAAAAATGATTCCTGCTGCCTCTGAAGCCAAAACAGGAGGCAATTCATTGGGTCTTTGGTTGACACAGCTGATTAAGCGCCAGCAATACCCTAACCCCAGGCAAATTAAAGCCAGCAATGTTGCGATGTAGGGAGTCAGGGCAAAAAGCGCAGATGTGGGATTTAACCCGACGATAAACAGAAAACCACCGCTGACCATCGTGCTAAAGCAGACCCCACCCAAAAATATAAGGCCCGGAATTTCAAGAGACATCCTTCGAATGGGCTTTTGGAGCGGAAACAATGCTGCATCAGCCCACTGCATCGAAAGACCTGCTTGTTGTATTCAAGGGGATTAGGAGCGATGTTTTAACCATGGGTTTCTATCCGCATCATAATTGCCTATCATAGCAGGCTGTGCAGATTTTACATCCTGTTCTTGGCTTAAATTGTCATACACCATAACCGCTTCCCCCTCAACATCGGCAATATTGACCAGCGCTTCTGCCTTTTTATCGCCTTTAGAGGGAAGAAGTTGATCTAGAAAGCCCATTGATTGGCCCTCTTTCTCGGGTTGTCTGGCTAAACCCTGGTCTTGATGACTCATGCCAGAAGACTTAACATCAAACGTATCACAGAGCAGGTACAAACAACTGATACCGGCAGCAGCCATTAAAATAGGCGCAACAATCAAAGCCCAGGAGAAAAGGCTTGCCACAATTGAATACCCAATACCAAGAATGACGCTTAGGTAAAATCCAAGGTATATTTTGCCCATCCGTTCCTGAATAAGCTGAATGCCAGGTTGAATATTCTTTAGAATGGCTACAAAGGACTGCTCTTTGGCTGCTAAAAAATAAGGCGCAATTAAAAACGGCATCGCGGCCCCTAGGGGTATGGCAGCCAGACACATGGGGATGGCAAAAACCACACTTGCAACAACTATCTGTATACCCGATCGATAAAATGTGGGCCAGCTCTTCTGCCAGGATGGCGCTGGGGTCTCAAGACCATAAATTTGCCAATGGCGCACCATCTGCCAGGTAAATCCATAAACCGGAATCACCATGGCCAAGGCTAAACAGAAACAAATCGCGGCCAGCGGTAGTGCAACACTTGCTGAGATTAATCCGGCAACCGCTTCAATCTCAGGTGCAAAGCTACCCATCACGGAAGATTGAGCAATCCCCGGGGCAATCAAGGGAATAGCAGCCATGAAAATTGCAATTCCCATTAAGATACTTGATACAAGGGACAAACCACTCGGAATTACAATTGTATTGGCAAAATTTTGCCGTTTAAAGGGATAAACAATTGCATTTTTGATCGTAGACGCTCTAAACATGTTGACCCTCCAACGCCATCTGATTTAGATATCGTCAGAAGAAGCAAATGCTAAAGGTTTTGTAATTTTCTGTTAAGCAATCAGAAGATCAGTCACTCTAAGCCCCTTTATCCTTTGACTGGGCCTGAAGTTCAACTTGATGCATTGTCAATTCAATGGCTTTATCCAAATCCTTTTTACTGGCATAGGCACTGGTATCCACTTGGGCTTTGACCATATGTTTAGCGTCAAAAACAAAGATTGCAGGGACATATTGTACGGCAAAGATATTGGCAATGGCGTTTTGTTGCGGATCATCCAGATTGATCATGACAAATGTCAGCTGATTACGATATTTGTCTTGTAGCTGATGCACCCAGGGCGTTACAATTTGGCACGTGTGGCACTCATCCGTGTAAAACTCCACCAATAATGGGACATTGGATGTCGACGCCGCTTGTTCAATATTGACCTTAGGATCGTAGCTTGACGGTAATCCGTTTAAGCCCGGAATAGCGGCAACCAGTCTGGATCCACTGGAAATAATCCCCACCAATAACAATGCAAGGATGACCATAAAAAAACTTTGCTTATACATGTGCCTTCATCCTTTTCTTGGTGCCAATGTATCTTAATACCCAGAATAACCGGAATTGGGGAGAAATTCCATAGGTCGGCCAAATGCATCGAAAGTCGGCGGTCTCATCCAATAGGTGGGATAAAACGAGTAGGATGGGTAAGAATAAGCCCAATAAGGGTTATTGGCGTTAAAATTTTGCCTAGGATATTGATAGGTAGGCCAAGCCGAATATTGCCTTAAATCAGGCTTCAATCCCTGATTCGTGGATATGACTTGCTCTAGAGGGTTAGGGCCATGGGATAGTCGTTGATCTCTTTGCATCCGCTTCTTGGTCAGGTAAATGTTTAAAAGGGCCGGCAATGTGGCCATAAAGATGACTGTAAGGCCAAGACCACCCAGGATCTTTATGTTTTCAAACATCAATGCTTTCTTCACAGTCGGATTATTGAACACCGTGGGATTCTTTAACTCACCAAGAGCTTCTTTATAAAGAAGCCGACCATCCTTATAGAAGCTGGGAAGTGCCGCGCGTAATGGATTGATCTTACTTTCCAAAGCCTTATCCGTTGCCATTCGGATGAGCTTAAAAATCACCATAAAGTTCAACATTTTCAGCAGTTGTTCTTTAATCTCATATTTGTCTCTTGAAGCAGCCATCCAGCCTAGGTAAGCCGGTAATCCCCAAAATAAAATCGCCTGGGTGTCACCATACACATTGGCTTTGGTGCCAGCCAGACAAAACGTGTTCCATAACGTTTTCAAAGGCTGAAACGGTTGATTGAAAATCTTAGCCTGGCTGATACGGTCGGGTAATCTGTCCAAAAGGGAGCGAATCGGTTTCTGCCATTCCCAGGTTTTACCTAAGAGCTTCGATAAGGCCGCGTCATCCTTTAAAACCGCCAATGGACCAGGCCCCCACCGGGTCAGTAAAATCCCCAAGGCGCCAATACCGATTCCGGCGCCTAAAATCCCAAGTGCTTTCATTAAATAGCCTTTGGCAGCCTCACGGGAGGCTTCTAAAGACCCATTTTGGGGCGATGAGGTCTGTTGATCGTTCGTAATCAGATCCTTGTATTGGGTTGTGCCAGACTTCCAGGCCGTAAAGGCATTCCTGAAATAAGGCGTTGACATCATGAAGGCAAACAAGGGTGGGACCAAGGCAAAGGATTTCATGAGACGTAAGGGGCTTGCTGGTCCGATTTCTCCGGGAATTTTGACCAATTTGTCAAATAAGGCGCCAATGCCCCAAAGCCCGCCAAAGAACCCCAGGGTATTGCCAAATTCGTTAAAACCCACATCTAAAGCTTCTTTTTTCGTCCGCACCATGGCTGTTTTAGGCACGTTAATGCCTAAAACCTCTATCGCTAGGGTCTGCAGATTACGATTGGTAGCTAACGGAGAACAAATTCGGTTAACCACATTGTTCATCATGAGTGGTTGAAGCAAAGACAAAAGCCCGACCCTCTTTTATTCCCCAGGTTAAGGCACTATAATGGCATATCAATAAAAACCCCTCAAGCCTATGAATTGCTTCTGTAAACAGACATTAAGTAATCCATTTTTGTTGGCTTTGGCTCTTTGGGATTAGTAGGTGTCGTAGCGCTTTCCCTTGAATTTTGTAATATCCGATTCACGAAAGCCTGGAGCTTGTGGTTCTTGAGCTTCCATCTCTTTTTGATATTCTTTTGCCGCTTCAACTTTTTGGGCAAAGGGATGATAATACTGTTGATCCACGTCATTTTGCTTAAATATCACCAAAATGCTAATGATGGAGAACAGGAGCACTCCCAACAGAGAAATCATCAGCCAATACTTTTTTTTGGAGGGCGGAGAGCTTGCCATCTGATTGATCTTTCCCCAAACATGAATCGTTACATAGATTAGTTTACCATAGGGTTGGTACTCTTATTGCACCAGTTGATTTTGGCGATACCATTGAAGGGTTTTGGTCAGCCCGGCCGCAAAGCCATAATAAGGTCTGTATTGGATATGCCGATAGAGCTTGGTGACATTGCACACAAAGTAATCTTCGAACAAGATCTCTCCCAAAATGGGCTGCAAACCTTCTTGTATCATCAAGCGCTTTAAAAGGGGTAGCAAAAGCCCCGGGATAGGATAGGGGCGTTCTTGACGGTTCAAAAGGCCGTAAAGAAGGCTAAAGAAGTCCCGAACGGCGACAGGTTGCATGTTGCCCACAAAATAGTCTTCATTTTCACAGGCCTGGGTATTGGCAACCAACCAGATGATTTCGGCTAGATCTGGTGCGTAAATCTCACTGGCTCGCCCCGTATAGGGAAATCGGGTGTAGGGGTTCGCATCTACTGCATCATAAATGACCTTGTCCATGCTGGAGCCTTTTCGGGGGTAAGGGCCAAAAATATAAGCCGGTCTTAAAATCGTGTAGGGGAATGAGCTGTTTTTAATCAATTGCTCTGCCTGATATTTGGAGCGTCCATAGTCTGTCCTGGGGGCCGCTGGTGAGGCCTCATCCAGTGGGTGGTAGGGCGGTTTCGCATCGAGGGGACGATCAATGGCGGCAATGGAACTGATATAAACCAGTCTTTTTAAGTGAACCTGCTCCTGCAAGGCAGCAAGTAGATGTGCTGTCCCCTGTGTGTTGACTTCGTAAAAGACATCACCATCCTTTAATCCCACCAAGGCGGCCAGATGAAACACCAAATCAAAATCTTGCGGCCAATTTTGAAGGGTCTCCGGCTGACACAAATCACCTTGCACAATGGTCACGGGCTTTGGCAAAGAGATTTTAAGGCTTTGAGCTTTTTGGGGATCACGGGCTAAAATCCAGATTTCCGGTTCGGGGGACACGGTCATCAACTGATCCAGAAAGTTATGGCCTAAAAAGCCCGTTGCCCCTGTCACGAGGATTTTCATTCATATCGCCTTTTCAACAAATTTAAGATCTCGGCCCTTCAGAAGATGTCCCTCAAGAATACTGATCCCATTCGCCAAACTCAACCTTGAGTTTAACTCACAGAAAAGACATTGTGTATACCCGTTCAAGGGCCCCTGAAATGGCTCTTAATCGGCCAAAAGAGGGGATCGGTACACCACGAAAAGATTGGGCAAGAGAATGATCCGTTGAAGGTGAAATGGGTTGAATGCGATATAGGATTCAAGAATCTTGCCATCTGGTCGAAGGTCCTGTTAGACTTACCATAAATCTTGTTTCGGGATGTAGCGCAGCTTGGTAGCGCATCTGCTTTGGGAGCAGAGGGCCGCAGGTTCGAATCCTGTCATCCCGATATTT
>JANWKX010000105.1 GCA_025451145.1 Vampirovibrionales bacterium | reverse complement strand
TTGCCCCTATTTCATCGGGGATACCTTGCTGGCCAGTACGCTCCTGCAAAATATCATTCGACAGGTATCCCCAGAGACCGCCATTTATGTGGTCGCCGAAAAACCTCATTTGAATTTATTGGCCACACTGCCCGGCATCACGGCATGTATCCCGATGCCTCATCGGGATAGGCAGAGAATCAAGCTCCTGAGAGAGCTGCATTGTGAGGCGTTATTTATTTTGAGGCATTCCCTGCCATGGGGATTGTCAGGCACGAGGGCGGGTGTTCCCTATCGCATCGGATTTAATCTGGAACGCTATGGCTTACATAAAGCGGACAATTGGGGTGGTTTGCTGACCCATGCGTCACCCTCAGGCACCTTTGATTCCCAGCGACATCAAATTGAGTTTTATCGAGAGATGTGCCTTCAGAGTGGCTTACACTGGCAAGAGGCAATCACCCCTCAGATCACCTTAACGGCTCAGGATCTGCGAAAGGCCCAAGCGCTCCTGAAATCGGCTCATCGTCCAAGGTTTATCATTCATCTGACGGCGGGCTCTCCGGGGAAAGGCTGGCCCATGCGGCACTGGATTAAACTGCTTCAAAGCCTCAATCAGGAGTATCGCCCCCAATTCATCGCCTTGGGACGACAGGACGATGCGGGCTATTATGATGCCTTATCAGCGCTCTCAGACGTACCGATACTGAATCTTTGCGGGCAAACCGCATTGAGGGAATCGGCAGCGGTTTGTCGTTTATCGGATTTGGTGATTACCCTGGATACGGCATTGGCCCATATTGCGGCGGCTGTCGATGTCCCCAGGTTGGTTGTTATTTATGGCCCTACGAACCCAAAGCAATGGAAGCCGGTTGTGTCTTCAGAAACCCGGTTGGCGCAAGTCTATGTGAACGTCCCTTGTCGTCCCTGTATCACCCGAACCTGCTATCACCGCTCTTGTCTGACTTATTTGATGCCGCTGCGTGTTTTGCATCATATTCATCAGTTATATCCCCTGTCCGAAATCCCTGTGGCATAATCGCTCGCACATTAAAACGACCTTTTCAGCTTCAGGTTCAAATCTTCAAGCCCTTATCCATTAAGCCATTTCCTGGAATTTTTGGCATAATGGAGGTATGACTCAGATAAAGCGCGCCCTTGAACCCTGGTTGTATTTGCTGGCACCCCTGGCCCTCCTGATTGCTTTCTTTTTGGCCCCGATGGGGATGGCTTTTTACATCAGCATGTTGGATTATGGCCATTCTATCTTTGCCCCCAGCTTTATTGGGCTGGGCAATTACCAACTGTTGCTGCATAACCCGCATTTCTGGCAGGTCCTTTGGAATACCCTCCTCTTTATGCTGGCGGTGGTCCCGGCCATGGTGGTGATTCCCATTCTCTTGAGCCTGATTATTAATCATCAACTCAAAGGGATTACGCTCTTCAGAGCTTTGATTTACCTGCCGGTTGTTGTGTCTCTGGTGGTGGCTGGGATTGCCTGGAAATGGCTGTACGCCTCGGATGGCCTGATTAATTATCTATTATCCTTATTGGACTTGCCTAAGGTTGGCTGGCTGGTCTCTCCCGATATTGCATTGCTTGCCATCGCCCTGATGGTGGTTTGGAAGGGTGTTGGCTACTATATGATGATGTATCTGGCCAGCCTGCAGAATATCTCTCAGGAGCTGTATGAGGCGGCACAGGTGGACGGGGCCAACTGGCTTGAAAAACATTGGTTTATTACCCTGCCCCAATTGCGGCCCGCCATGGCCATGGTGGCTTTGATTAGCACCATTGGCGGCCTGAAAGTCTTCACGGAAATCTATGTCATGACCAAGGGCGGCCCCATTGGATCAACCGAAACCTTTGTTTACTATATCTATGACCAGGCTTTCGGGAATCTGAATCTGGGCATCGCTTCAGCCGCAGGGTTTTTGCTGATGCTGGTGATTTTGGTCCTGTCGCTGCTGAACATCAAGTTTTTCTATCTGAAAGCGGAGAATGAGGCGCTTAATGCTTAAGAAGTTAGGGATTTATGCCGTTCTGGGGTTGCTGGCGGTTTTGGCCATCGGGCCCTTTCTGTGGCTGCTCTCAACGGCGATGAAGTCGGCCAACGAAAACATTTTCCAGTATCCGCCCCAGTTTATTCCGGCGCATCCGACACTGAGCAACTTTGTCTCGGTGTGGCATGCAGAGCCCATGGCGTCTTATTTTATCAACAGCTTTGTGGTGACAGGTCTGGCGGTCGTTTTAAGCCTGGTGTTCAGTGTTTTGGCGGCTTATCCCTTGGCCCGACTTGAATTCAAGGGCAAAAACACGGTATTTATGATGATTCTGGCGACCATGATGATTCCCTTTCAGGTCATTATGATCCCGCTGTATTTAATCGTGTTGCGACTCAATCTGGTGGATTCAGCCAGTATCCCCGGGGCCTATCTGGGATTGGTGATTCCCTTTGTGGTGGGTGGTTTCGGGATTTTCTTCGTGCGCCAGGCCATGACCAGTGTCCCGAAAGCTCTGGAAGAATCGGCTATCCTGGATGGTTGCAATCGATTTCAAGTGCTTACTCAAGTCGTCCTGCCCTTGATTAAACCGACTTTGGCCACGCTGGCCGTTTTTACCTTTATGGCCAACTGGGGCGAGTTTCTTTGGCCCAGCATTGTCCTGACCAAGCCGACGATGTACACCCTGCCGGTGGGGCTGGTTCATTTACAAGGGGCCTTTAGTTCCAATTGGCGCTTGATTGCTGCCGGAACGATTTTGGCAACCATTCCCGTCATGGCCTTTTTCCTGTTGCTCCAGCGCTATTTCATCTCAGGCGCTTTGGCTGGCTCAGTCAAAGGCTAAAGTGTTCGAGGCCATTTCGGTTTATTTATGAAAACGCATCTGAAACGATTTGACGGGCTTCCTGTTCTTCACGGGATCCGGGTACAGCGTCCTCCCATCCATCGCTTGATAGCCACCAAACATTCCCTGATTTAAACACAACTCCACCTTTTCCGGTTGAACGATCCACTGCTTGTTGGTATGTATCGCATTCGACCGTATCATATCTTCCCTGGCGTTTTGTGTCATCCGGCTTTTGCCCTGCAAACCGATTCATACTTCTCGCTTGAAATCTTAAACCTTGAACCTGCATCAGTATTTCCTCCGTTCCATTTTCCCTCACAAACCTGAATCTTAAATCAACCCATGGCCAAATAAAACATGACAAGCATCAAGATTGCCATTTTATGACCGTTTCAGAAAAAGCTTTTGCCCAGGGAAACGAGTGACTTGGTTAAGCTGGATTGATTCAATGAGTGCTAACAAAAAATGAGATTGAGGCGTTTTAAAAACAAGGCACGACCTATTCAAAGGGTTCACATTTTTTATGATGAATATCGGATATCAATCAGTCTTCGGAAAACCAAGTTTTAACCCCCCTCATGTCTCCACGACTAAAGCCACTAGGGCCGATTTGAAACGGGGATATCCAAGTTCAGAGACTTTTTGTAAAGTCCATTTCTCAGGTTCAACAAAGCCAAGTTCAGATAGCACTAGCGACAATCCGGCGGTACAACAGTTAATCGATTTGCCAGAAGGGTATTGCATACCCGTTGGATATACTGAAGGAGGCGAAGATGCTACATGCCTAATTGAAAAGTTATCGGGATATTTGGTTATTCAAAAGGCGTCTATCAATAATTCTCTTACCATTAAGCTTAATGGACGATTACTTAAGCAAAATGAGCTTTTAAGGCTAGAGCCAGGAGACATTTTGGAAATTGGGTCTGAGCTCGAAATCTGTATCCCAGCGCTTCCTCCAGGTGAACATTATAATTATGGCCTTAAACCGCTTTTACCAGAAGTCGTCGATCAAATTCAGAGATTTGATCAAGAAGAGCGAATCGATGAGAAACTTAAAAGTGGTTTCAAAGCCTATTTTACGTCTTCTCGTAGTCCAATCAGTCAACCTTGTCGCTTTGATCAACATGGATTCCTGCTTCAAGCGCCTGAGCAAGAAATTTTGACGGTTGATTATCGACACGACAAGGGCCTAATGGCATTTGTTCATGATGTGGAATCGGCTTACAAGGAACGAAAATTAGAGGAAGGGAGCCATTGGTCGCAAAGCGATCAGGTCAAGTGGTTATATGAATTAGTAGATAAAGTCATTCAACCTGAGGATGATAGTCATTTTTATCAGCCTGGCCCTCTTTACCTGGGAGACGTATTAGAGGCCCACAAAGGCCAGTGCCGTCATTACGCGCTACTTTTTAAGGTATTAGCCGATAAATTAGGGTTAAAGGCGGCCCTTATTTCGGGATTTGGCAAATTTGATGGCGAATTCGAGGGTCATGTTTGGAATACTGTCACAATCCAAGGGAAAGAGTATTTGGTTGATCTTGCGGATAATAAATTATTGCTCCCTGTGGATTCAACCTTTTACCAGGAACATTATCATCAAGGCCATTTAAACGCTTAATGAGGGAGCCTTTTGAGCAGGTCATTACAGTCCTTATCCGTTGGTCTTCAGGAGACTGCGCCAAAAAAAATCCTCCGTTGCCGGAGGAAGATTTGAGAAAGAGAAGAAGAGAAGAGAGAAGTTTAAGAGAAGCTTGTATCTTGCGTTTCAAGGGATTATTATGCCTTTAACCTTTTGTTGGGTGGCTTTGTTTTCCCTTGTGTATATATAAAAACCAAAAAAGCAAATTTGTTTATATATTGTTAAGAATATTTAAGCGATCATTTTTGAAAGCATTCAGCGAGGCAGGTAAAAATACAATTCGCTTTAGGCTTTAGACAATGGTGTAATCCATTTTGTTCGGGTTTGCTGTAGGATAACAGTTATTCTATTCCCCCTTGTCTTGAAACATAGGTTCTTGTCTGAATGTCTTCACCTTTAGGTCACGGATTAGCGGGTCTTGTGGTTTACACGCTGGCAAAGCGCTTTCGTTGGATTGATGAGACCTCTGGCCCGGCAACAATGCTTTTGTTTTCCGGATTGGCGGCGCTGCCCGATCTGGATATCGTCTTTAATGAGTTGCTGCATGCACAGCAATGGTTTCCCCATCGAACCTATACCCATTCGTTGTTCTTTGCGCTTTTGCTGGGGCTGATTGTCGCCTGGTGGCTCTGCCGTGCCGGACGCGTTCGTAATAAGAACTTTTACTGGCTTCTGCCCTTGACCATTGCCACCCATCCACTGATGGACATGTGCTGTGTGGAACCACCTGGAAAGGGTGGTGTGGAGCTCTTCTTGCCCTTTTCCCATGCGGCGGTTTATACGCCCCTCTTTTTCATGAGAAGCATCGGCTCATATGTGGGGTGGGGCGAACCGGAGTGGTTGGCCGTTCTGAAAGTGGTCACCATTGAATTGATTGGATTTGGGGTACTATTTCTCGGTTTATATGGGCTCTTTTATCTTTGGGATCGAATTGTGCCTAGCCGCCGGACCTTGACGTAATTTCCGAGTGCCGTTGAAGGGC
>JANWKX010000104.1 GCA_025451145.1 Vampirovibrionales bacterium | reverse complement strand
TCACTTCTATAGAAAAGAAAAGTATCGGGATGACTGGATTCGAACCAGCGCCTTTTCCCAGCTCGTTTCGCTTCGCTACCACTCGCTGGGGGCCCCTCTCTATAAGGACTCCGGGGCCGCTACTTCGACAACCCTTCGTACACATATTGAAACCTCGGCAGCAAATGCCACCGAGGTTTCAATATCGGGATGACTGGATTCGAACCAGCGGCCCCTTCGTCCCGAACGAAGTGCGCTACCAAGCTGCGCTACATCCCGATGATCTCCGATTTTGACATGATTATGCCCAAGACGCAATCGAATGTCCTTCGCCCATCATAACCACCTCTCTTAAGCCAATTCGCCCACACCTTTAGGGAATAAAACTTGTTTAGGCTTAGCCTTCCAAATAAAATAGCCTTAACTCGCCAAATCAAATTACCTCTCAACGAGGACCCTTTCTGCAAATGAGCTTTTACTTTCGCCCCATTCAACCGGAAGATAACCCCGCCATTTTTCACATCATCAAACAAGTCGTCATTGAACATGGGTGTGATCAATCAGACTACATCACTGATGCCGCCCAAATACAGGACTTAGCCTCAGAGTTTGTTAGCCCTGATAGCCGTTATTGGGTGATTGTTTTAGAAGCATCCGGCCAGGTGGTTGGCGGCGGTGGCTTCGCCCGGCTTCCCGGGACAAGTCTGGATGATAAAACCTGTGAACTCCAAAAGCTCTATTTTCTGCCCGAAGCCAGAGGCCATGGCCTGGCACATCGAATGATGGATATGATTCTGTCAGAAGCAGAGGCGCAAGGCTATGAAACAATTTATCTGGAATGCGTTCCCCAGCTGGCTAAAGCCATTAAGCTATACGAGTCTTACCAATTCCAACATATTCCGAACGCTTTAGGCCATACGGGTCACAGTTGCTGCTCCATCTTTATGAGCCGGCCTTTGCATTTAGAATCCCTTGAGCAAAGAACACCGATTGAACCCAGTTGCTGTCCCACGACCGAATAGCCCACCTTATTTCTAAACCGCATGATAGGATGGGAAAGTCATTGTGAGTGCTTGGCATGGAATAACGGCCTTCATGTTTTATCTGCTTTCCACCGTAACGTTGATTCTGATTGGCCTTGGAATATGGCAGCGACGACATAGGCGTCGACATATGGCTCTCAACCTCTCCGCCTTTTTCATTGACTTATCACTTGTACTGGCCATCGAAATTCGACGCCACGCCATCGAACATATCATGGCAAGGCAAGTCTCTTCTCTAACACTTTTTCATGCCGGCATAAGCCTTATCATGCTAATTCTTTATGGCGTTATGGCCTATCTGGGATTTCAAATCGCCAAAGGCACACCTTGGGCCAGGCAATACCATCGCTACGGGGCCTTTCTCTTTGCGAGTTTCAAATTAACCAACTATATTACCAGCTTTTTTGTGGGCAAAGCCTAGGTTAAACGCTCTTAAAATCAACAACTCCAGCTTTCATGATTCCTGTGATCGCTAGGTTGGTTTTGCAAGCCAAGCCTTTACCAAGGATGTAACAGTAAAAAGTACCCTCTGTAGGCAATGGCGAATTAGCACAAAGCCACTATGATAGATGGCAACAAACGTTAGCAAAAGCGAAAAATGACTCATCAAAGTGTGAAGGCAGCTGCGTATTTAAGTCCCATGTTCCCCTCAGTGACTGAATAGGTTTGATAAATCAATGTGTGGTATTGCTGGTTTACTTGAATTTAGCGTTCTTCCGGTATCGCAATCCCGACAACTGATCCTATCCATGCTCGCAAGTCTTCGCCATCGAGGACCTGATGATGAGAACTTTGTTCTCCTTCCCCAAGGTGCATTCGGTCACCAACGGTTGAGCATTATTGACTTTGCCAATGGGCAACAACCTTTCAAGCACCCCCATAAGTCCTATCTATTGACCTTTAATGGTGAAATTTATAATTATCGCTCTCTTAGAGAACAACTTCGGTTTAAAGGGGTTGAATTTAAGACCAATAGTGATACCGAAGTCCTATTAATGCTCTATGATGTATACGGCAAGGAGATGTTTCAGTATATCGAAGGCATGTATGCCTTTGCCCTATGGGACGGCCACCAAAACGAGCTGATTCTGGCTCGCGATCCCATGGGTAAAAAGCCGCTTTACTATTCAATCGATGATAACGGGATCCTGTTTGCCTCGGAATTAAAAGCCATTTTGCAGATTAAACCTGCCTGTCGATTTCGCTTAGACCAGGATGCCATCCAATCTTACCTGGCATTACAGTATATTCCAGAACCCATGACGCCTTTCGAGGGCATCCTAAAGCTTCCTCATGGCCATTATTTAAGCCTTAATCTCGATACGAGACAACAGACGATAACGCCAACATGGTCACCCGAATCAACCATTCTTTCAGACTTGGAGCAAAACCAACATTTAACCCTAAAAAAAGCCTTATTCCAGTTTGATGAGCAGATCCAAAGGGCTGTTGAGCTTCGGGTTAAAGCGGCAGACGTGCCGGTGGGGGTTTTCCTAAGTGGCGGAATCGATTCAAGCTTGGTCACGGCCCTTGCCAAGCAACATACCGATTATCCTTTGCATACCTACTGCGTTGGCTATCGCTATAGCCGACATAACGAAGATGAAAGACATTTTGCAAGGCATGTCTCAGAATTATTGGGGACGGTTCATCATGAAGTCCTCATTGGCTGTGAAATGCTTGAACAACTTCCTCAACTGCTTTGGCATTTAGATGAACCCCTCTCTGACCAAGCCTTAATTTCCACATTCGCCTTATCAAAAATGGCCGGTGCCGATTTAAAAGTGGTTTTAACAGGCCAAGGGGGAGATGAAATTTTCGGTGGATATCATAAATATTATCGATATAAGATTCTGGAGAGCTTGCGTCAGTTACCCATCCCTGTTAAAAATGGGCTTGTTTCTTTGATAAAACGTTATGGCCTCGCCGCATTCGGCTGGAATCGCTACCAACTCTTGATACAAGGCATTACTCAGCAGGATGCGTTATCCATTTGGCAGACTTACGCGAATTTTCCTACCGGTGAGCGACAGAAATTATTACGAAAAATTGGCCCCATTGACGATCACATCTTTCGAAAAGCCTATCCAAATGAGTATGACTCGTTTTTACAGATGCAATGGGATGATTTACACAATTGGCTCCCTTACAACCTACTCATTGGGCTGGACAAAGTCACCATGGCTTATGGCCTGGAGGCCCGTGCTCCTTTTCTGGACCATCATTTGGCCTGCTGGGCCATTGGATTGCCGGAACGTTTGAAGTGGCGAAAACCCCAAAATAAGTTTCTGTTACGCGAATATGCCAAACAATTTTTACCGGCTCAAGTTGTCAATCGACCGAAGAAGAGCTTTGCCTTACCGATTGATGAATGGCTCTTCAAGCATTTGGCACATTGGGAAGATGTCATTCTGGAAAGCCCCTTGATCCAGGAGACAGATCTCTTTAATACCGACTATATTCGGGAGTTGTTCCAGCAGTATCGTCAATCAAACTTGCGAAGTATCCAGCCATTATGGAACCTGTTGGTTCTGAAAACATGGTATGACGTTTACTTACCCAGCCAGTCGGTTACCGAGGACACGACTTTGGAAATGGCGACTTGTGCCTTGTCATAATCGATTTTAAATCGAATTAATGAACCGATGCCAAGATCCTTTGACGTCCCTGTTGATAATATATCCAGTAAAAGAAGCCACACAAAATACCTGATATCAGGAAGGCCAAGGGATGAAAGTGATTGATCAAGAAAATGCCACCCCAAACGCCACTGTTGACCCCTAAAAGAATAAAGACATTTCTCCAGAATGAGACGTTGACCAACTGATACTGAGGGCATTTAACCACCCAAATCCAGCTTAACCCTGCTGTAACAATATATCCAAGGGTATTTGCCGTTGCCGCCCCCACAATGCCATAACGGGGAATCAGGATAAAGTTTGTTCCCAAGTTGGTTAAAGCTCCCAAGGTCACAATCAACGCTTTAATACTGGGCTTGTTCAAACCACCAATCATTCCCGTGGTGACTCGCCCAAAAATATCAAATACAATCCCCAATAACAGAATGCTTAAGGCGGCTGCCCCTTGGGTAAACGCCTTGCCAAAAAGAAGCAAAATTTCATGTGAAAATCCTGTTAATATCACGACCATAGGCATCCCCCAAAAGAATGCCCGTATCAATGCCGATCGATAAATGTGGCCCAACGTGTCCTCCGCTTCATGGTGATGGCCTCGGGAGGCACTTGAAAACATCATGTCCTCATAGCTGGTTCCCATCATCAAGACGCGTTCAAACAGGGCGTAGGAGAGTGCATAAACACCTAAAACAGCAGGAGAGACGAAATAGCCCAGAATCAACCTATCTGCGTGTTGTAAAACGCTAATACTTGCTGTGGCAGGCAGTGATTTTAAGCTGAAGGCATAAACGCCTTTGATATCTTTTTTAAGCGCTGAACTTGAAATGGCCGTCTTCACCTTTGAGAATACTTTGGGTAAATAGACAGCCAAGACCAAAACCCCGGTTAGCCAAGCCAGGGTTTGAGAGATTACCGAAGCCATCGGTGTCGGCCCTACCCAGTAAACCAAAATAACTAAAAGGATCATTCTGGCCAAGCCACTCGCGGATTCTGAATAAGCCGAAAATTTTAGTTCCTGAAATGCCAGAAATGGCGCACCAAAAAGAAGTATCAGGTTGTAAAACATATAAAAGCCGATGAGATAGACCCATAAATCCGGCACAAGCTGCCCTTGATGATAAAGCTGATCCAGCATATGGGCTGCAACCATGCCATAGGGCACAGAGACGAATAGCGTCGTCCCGCCAGAAATAATCGTAATGATCCAAAATAACGTTTTGGCTTGCATCCCTTTATCTTTGTGCTGATTTAAAGCTGGGATCAAGGCAAACTGTTCGCCGAGGCTTGAGATTGGGCGAAACATTCCTAGAACACTTGTCATTAAACTGACAAGTCCTACAACTGCAGCGCCTAGAAGGTGCGTTGAAAGCATCCAGTAACCAAAACCCGTGACCAGGCTAATGCCATAACGAAGTAAGGAAAACAGTACCCCGCGATGAAACCGCTGTCTCTCAACTTGATCAGCGGTACTTGGGGAGTTTACGGTATCAATTGCCTGAGAACGGTCCGAGGGGTTTGAGGAGATGACAGTCATTGAGATATCCAACAGACAAAATCGATTAGCAGGGATTTGATAAGAAGTCAGATCAGGACTTGTTTCAATGAGGGTGCTTTATTCTGCCTTAGTCATATCTCATCCTGATTGGAATCACTATTCCCTTAACAGGGAATTCCCTCAGCATTGAAAGAAATGAAGAACTTCAGCTTAAAGGGCGGTCATTCTACGATATTAAATTTGTTTTGACAACGAATTGATTAAGCAAATTGCAGTGTTTTCTAGGCGGAATGTCAACAAGGGCCTGGAAAAGCAAGCAATAAGACAATCCTCATGAATGAGAATTCTCATATTCGGAAGTAGAGAGAAAAGGCACAGTTTAGACATAGGCACTCGCAATGCCTATTTATTTTTAAATCAGAGAAGAAGTAAGAGAAGGGTTATTATGCTCAATAAGTCAAGTTTTCGTAAATCGCTACTTGCTTCAGTGGTATCTCTAAGTTTAGCTGCAGGAATGACATTGCCTGCTTTAGCCGCTGGACCTGTATTCCGTGATACCTCAGCCGTTGCCGGCATGTTTCCTTGGGTATCCAATCTTTCAACCTACATTACTCGTGCCAAATCGATGGGCTTTTCTCGGGCCCGCGTGGATATGGTGTGGGCCATGATCGAGACCAAGCAAGGGGTCTATGATTTCTCCCTGTTCGATCAAATCTATAGCAACCTGGCATCCAATGGGATGAAGCCTATCTTTATTCTGTGTTACAACAACGGCCTTTATGGCCCAACGACCCAGAATGGGAATCAGGATGGCATTTCAACCCAGAGTAACCGTGATGCCTTTGCCCGGTTTGCTAATGCAGCCGCCGCCCATTACAAAGGCAAAGGGGTTATCTGGGAAATATGGAACGAGCCTGATTTGGTGAATTTCTGGGCACAAGGTCCTAACCCCACGGACTTTGCGGCCTTGGCCCAAGCGGCTCTCCAAGGCATCCGCTCTGCTGATTCATCGGCCTATGTTGTCAATGGTGGGTTATCGCATCCCTATTGGAGTAGCTCATACACCAAATCCGCTATGCAAGCTGGCTTGTTGAAAGGATTTGACGCTTTTGCAATCCACGATTACGATGCGCCTAATCCCAATGAAAAAAATAATGCGCCAAACTATGGCTTAGAAAACCAGGAGAACTGGTATAGCCAATTCAGGCAGTGGATGTCCCAATATAATGGCGGGACAGTACTCCCCATTATCAATACGGAGTTTGCCGCAGACCCGAACCAGCAATCATCCGTGACGAGTAATGCTGTGGATTATGCCGCCAAGCAAGACATTCGCTTGATATTAGATGACTACTACAGCGGTGTTTACATTAGTACGGTCTACGGGATGCTGTCTGGCGACCAATATCGTTTGGATCAGAACAACCAGATTACCCAGGCCCTGACCTACACCAACAACTTGCTGGCAAATTCTGTGGGGACCAATGTGAATTATGGCAGCAATATGCGGGCAATCCAGTTCCAGGATCAGGGTAATGGTCAACAGATTATCGCCTGGTGGCCGACAACCACAAGCAACCAAACCGTTAAATTCCCTAGTCCCATTTCCATTAAAGGTGCTTATAACGTTTATGGAAATCAAGTGGCGAATGCAGGTACCATTAGTAGTTACACAGGTAACGCTTTAGGCGGGCCCGTTTTCTTCATTCTGTCTGCTTCAGCTCCTGCTCCGGCACCTGCTCCAGCTCCGGCTCCGGCTCCAGCTCCGGCTCCAGCACCAGCTCCTGCCCCGGCTCCAGCTCCGGCTCCAGCTCCTGCTCCTGCTCCTGCTCCGGCTCCAGCTCCTCCTACGGCTCCTGCCCCGGCTCCTGCACCGCCACCTGCCCCGGCTACAGCCCAGGATACTTCACATCCGAATACCAAAGCGCATGCACAGGCTC
>JANWKX010000103.1 GCA_025451145.1 Vampirovibrionales bacterium | reverse complement strand
GTTGGTTGTAATGGTATGGACCGTCTGATCAACCAAGTGGGTCTGATCATAAAAAGGCCTAATGGAAATCCCCACCGGCAAGCTCTTGGAGATATCCCGGATTTTATCTTTGACCCGCTGAATAACAGCCCGACTATTCTCCCCTTTGAGCATCATGACCAGCCCTGTCACGACCTCCCCATGACCATCCTTGGTGACGGCGCCTTGGCGTAAAGTATGCCCAAGAGAGACTTGGGCGATATTTTGAATGAAAATGGGAATATTATCCTGATATTTAACGATGATGTTCCCGATATCCTCCAGGGAATGAATACGGCCAACCCCCATAATCACTTGTTGTTCAGCGCCCTGCTTGATAATGCCACCGGAGAAATTGGCATTATTGCTTTGGAGGGCTTTAAAAACATCATCCAAGGTCAAATTGAACTGCTGTAGACGGCTGGGATCGACATTGACCTGGTACTCCTGGGTAAACCCGCCCCAGGAGTTCACTTCGTTGACGCCCGGAACCGTCCGTAGCTGATATTTGATGTCCCAGTCGTGAATGGTTTTCAGGTCCATGGGGGAATAGGCCTTGCCTTCCACCACATATTGATAAATTTCGCCCATGCCGGTGGTAATGGGACCCAGCTCCGGGTCCACGCCTTGTGGTAGCCTGGACCTCGCGCTTTGTAATCGTTCATTGACCAACTGCCTGGCAAAATAGGTATTCACCTGATCTTCAAACACCACGGTGATGACTGACAGCCCAAACTTAGAAATCGAGCGAATCTGTCTGACATGGGGCAACCCTTGCATCATGGACTCCAAGGGGATGGTGACCAATTGCTCCGTTTCAACGGGCGCAAATCCTGCCGCATTGGTAATGATTTCAACCTGGACATTGGTTAAATCCGGGAAAGCATCGATGGGCAAGGTACGAATTGCAAAGATGCCAGCAATCACCACCAACAAAAAAACAATACAAATCAGGAGACGCTGTTTAATCAATCTGGCCAGGAGCGCTTCCATGGATTAATCCTCATCCCTCAATTGGTCTTTGAGAAGCTCTGCCTTTAAGGTAAAACTCCCTTTTGACACAATGCTATCCGAGGGAACGAGACTTGCTTGAATAAAATAATGTTCAGTATCCTGCCCGGTAATGAGGACGGGAATTTTTTGGAAGCGTCCATGGCCAAGATCTTTAAAGACATACCTAGACTGATCATATTGTTGTACAGCATCTCTGGGCAAGGCCATAACTTGTTGAGGAGGCTTGATTTGGATACTGACCTGGCCAAACATCCCTGGTTTTAATTCAAGGCCAGGATTATGAATAAAAGCCCGCGCCAGGAACGTTTGCGACATGTCTTGAGACATTGGTTGAATGTAGTCAATTTGGCCATGAAAAATGGTCCCAGGAAGGCTGTCGCTGGTAAACAAAACCTTTTGCCCGAGTTTGATTTTATCGAGATCACTGGGATAAATAATGATATTCAGCCAAACCTTGCTTAAATCCATAATTTCATAGAGGACCTGGGCAGGTGAAACCATATCACCCACGGTAATGGTTTTCTTGGTCACTAGACCCCCATGGGGTGCAATAATTGGGCTTGCTATGGCCAGGTGTTCCGAACGCGGGTTTCCAAGTCGATTGCCATAAGCACTCATTAAGGCTTTGGCTTCTGCCGTCAAGTGGGTGTTATGCTCTTGAAGACCCTGAAGCTGAGCCGTTTGAAGCTTGAGATCCCCTGCAGCATTGATATAGTCTTTTTGAGGCGAAATCCCTAAAGCAAAAAGTTTCTTCTCCCGATCATAATTCTTTTGGGCCAAATCCAAGCGGGTTTTGGCCAATCGAATGTCCACTTCATTCTGGTGAAGCTGATGGATGTAATCGGCGTTAATTTTGGACACTTCGATATTTTGAACTTGGGCTAAAACCTCTCCTTGGTGAATAATCTGCCCAAGATAAACGTGATCTTCCAGCACCCGTCCTGACGAGAAAGAATTGATATGGAAGAGATTGTTTTCATTGGCCTTAATCTCTCCGGTGGTGTTGAGCTGATCGCCCCCCATTGTCATCTGTGGATGAACCAGTGTTAACCCAATATGTTGAATGGCGCCCTGGGACAACTGTACCTGGTCTTTGGCTTCGTCTTGTTTGGCCCTCATGGGTTGTGAATGGATAGCGGCGCGATGGCACCCCGAAAAGCTCACCAAGCAAATGAGAATACAGATTGAAATCCAGAACGTTAGATATGGCCTCATCGGGTTTGTCCTATGGCTTGTTCAACATCACTAATGGCCTTTTGATAGTCTAATAATGCCTGAAGGTAGGATAATTGAGTAGTATTATAGGCTTGATGGGCATTAATTGCATAAATGACAGAAACTTTGCCCAAGCGAAAGGCCATTTGCATCATTTTGACGATTTCTTCAGATGTGGGCAGCAGCTCCGATTCATAGCGTTTCAGACGGGCCTTGGCAAACTGAAGGTGATCATAAGCATTTTGGACATCCAGTTCTACCTGATTTCTCAAGGTCACATCCTCCAAACGCAACTGTCTTGAGAGCGCCTTATTCTCCTGAAGAGGGCCTTGCTGCCGGTTGAGGATAGGTATTTCAAACTGTCCTGTCGCAAAAAGGCCATAGTTCGTTCCTTGGGTTACCCAGTCAGGGCCGACGGTAAGGTTCAAGTCCGGAATCCGGTTGGCCTGAAAGAGCCTTCTCTGGTTTTCGGCCACTTGAAGCTGACCAGCGTTTAGCTTTAATTCAAGGCGATTGGTTAAGGCAAACTGCCGCAAATCTGATTCTTTAACCTTTGAATGGGCATTGGCATAGGATTCAAGGCTAGCGAAATTCTTGGGTAACCCTGGCGGGGGCTCTAGCTGCGTAGACCGATCAATATCAACGTTAATGGTAGAGATGAATACGTTTTGAGCAATGAGGACCTGATATTTGTTGGATTCAACCTCATTTTGAAAAGCAAGCACCATGCTTTTGACTTGCATCACATCTAATTTAGAGATATCGCCTGTTTGCTGACGTTTCTCCGCCAAATCCAAAAGCGCTTGATTGGTTTTCATGATCGCTTCATAGCGTTTTTGTCTTAGCTGAGCGTTATAAAGATTGACGTACGCTGTCCTGAGATCCAGCCGAAGCTGTAACAAGGATTGTTCAAACTGCTGGATAGCAACATCGTTTTTGGCTCTTGCCACCTGGATTCGCTTAGAGCGCTTTCCGGCCATTTCAAATATTTTTTGAACCCCAAGCCGGTAGGTAAATTCAGCCGTACCGTTATCGCTGTATAAAAATGGATTCGGTCGAGCGCCTGCCGTCAAAATTTGGGCTTTACTGATCCCAAGCTTAGCCTGCTCCGATTTCACCACGGGATTATGGTCCAAGGCAATCTCATAGGCCTCATCTAGGGTCAAGGTTTTGGTCTCAGCCCAAGCTGCCTGTGGCCAGGCAGCTGTCAGTAAAATCAAGATAACGGTAATGATAAATGGGAACACCCCAATAGGACCTCCAATTTCAATCAAAGAAAGAGGGTACGATAACGCCTTGCGGCGGGAGGTCTTTAGTTGAGCAAAACTGTATGTGACAATCGAAACTGTTGCCGGGATAAAGGCGGTGGGAGGCTTATCAATTCCGGATTATATTTACCCATAGCCTGAATAACCCAACCAAGCAGGCTTTTCTCAAAACAGAGGCAAAACACAACAAAGAGAAGAGATAAAAAGAACGCCATCTGGTTAAACAACCATTTGGGCTGCTGAACCCCCAGCAAATGAATGACATGGTCATGATGATGTATCTTAAAATCAACAAGTAGTGAACTACCAGACACTTTATGATGGAGATGTTTCTCCAGGATAGACTTATACCATTTGAGATGCGCTGTTATCACGCTCGAAGAATGGTGCCCGAACACGAGGCAGGGCTCTCCTGAAATATACTGAATCGAGACATCATGTGCCTTGGCGAAAGCGTCATTCAACAGGAAAAAGGTCTGCATGTTGCAAAGCAGGATGGAAAAGACCAAAACGGCTGATACAACAAGCTGATGTAACGACAAGCGCATCGATAACTGAGGCAAGACCATGGGCCCTTATGTCTCTCGGGATTGCATGAAAACCGTAACGCTATTTCCGGATTTGGGCAAGTAGGGACATGAAAGCTTCGTTCCAGTGCGCTGATGGCTTGAATAAAAAGCAACTTTCTTTGTCACCATGGGATATCTCCTCAACATGCACCCATGATTACTATTATAAAGCTTTGTAAATAAAACCACCGCTACTTGAAATTATTTGAGGGCGCTCTGTTTTAGTTTTACTCCTGAGAGAATTATTTTATAAGAAGGGAACCTGCTTTCAAGTAATGCGCCTCCAATTTGCCTCCTCTCAAAGACAATTGCGTTCCTTTCAGCTAAACCATGGAACGCCACAATCCAAACCCTCCGTTGAGGGAGATTTTCAAGCGTCTTCACCGAGGCTAGCGTCTGTATTCAAGGCCCATTATCGACCTCGATTTTCTGGGCAAACCCCAAACGATCGACTAAAAACGGTTCGTGATTTTGCCACACAATATCAACCCCGAGTTATCAATGGGTATACCATTCATAACGCGTTTTTTAATCCCTTAACCACACTTCCGGATGCCTCTGCAATCGACGCGATTCGGTCTGATCTGGAACAACGGGGATCATTTGATGTCAAAACAGACCCTGAAACGGGTTTGGTTCAAACGTCGGATACCGTTAACCAGGATATGCTGAGGCAATGGTTTACGGATAGCTGTATGGTCGGTTTTCTTCAACGGCAAGTTGATCCGTCCCACTGGCGTAAAAGTATGATCACGAACGCCGCAGCCCTCAATTCCACGGCAGCGCTTCAATCCTTTCAAAATACCGCTCAGGATCCAAACTGGTATCGACAGGGGGGAAATATGAATGGCGTCTTTCATATTTATCTTCCCCAGTCCGTTCGGCTGGATAAAGAGGGCATTCCCATTGCCGACACCATCGAATTGGATCAAAGCTGGTTTAACCAGAAACGACTGGAATCACAAGCCTTAATGCTGCTCAATCTGGTGGATACCATCAGAGCAGGGGTTCTCCCAGAGCAGCAAAAACCATGGGGATTTTCGCCTGAAGAATTGGATTCTAAAGCCGGGCAATATGTTACCAGCGCTGTGGCAAACCTGATTCAATATCTTATGGCCGTCAACACGGATCCGGGGCAGAAAAAATTCAATTTCGAGACCCCTTCCACCGGATCGTGGGAAGAAATGCCGTTTAAGGAAGGCATGACCTGGGATACGGCGGCCACGATTCTTGCGGCTGAACATCTGTATCAACTGCTCTATACCGATCCGCAAAATCCAAAACTGAACGAGATTAGCCTGGCGATTCATCATCAAGCGCCCCAATTAAGTCAGAAGAACCTAAGCGCCTTTATCAAAGCCGGTAGAGCCTTCATTGATCATCGAATTACACACCCGCTCTCAAAAAATCAGGATCCCATTCAAACACCGCTTCG
>JANWKX010000102.1 GCA_025451145.1 Vampirovibrionales bacterium | reverse complement strand
TGCCTTCGATGGTCCAAATCATCGACTACCTGAAGACACATCCTGAATTGGTGGAGACCAATCACCACGTTTGCCAGAAAAATGTGGATTATCGTTCCCTTAAGGTGCTCATTGCCGTTCAAGCGGGAAATCATTTTGGCGTCGGTCATTTGGAGCGTTGCAAAACGTTGGCAAGGGCCTTGGAAGAATATTTTTGCTGTGGGATTACCCTTTGGCTGGATAATCCCCCTTACGCCTTGAAGTCAAGCCTGCTGGAAGAAGGGTGGAACCTGGTTGAAGGTAACTGGAGCCTGGCGGAATCCGTTCGACAGGGCCACTACGATCGGGTGGTCATTGATTTCCAGCAAGCTGCGACCCCGACCTTGATTCAAGGGATACGTCTGGCGAAACCCGAACTCCCCATTATCATCCTGGACAATAATGGCCTGGGTTGCGCCGAAGTGGATGCCGTTATTTTCCCGAACGTCCATGCCGTTCCCAGCCCGGAGTGGGCTAATGGCCACCCTGGTCTTTATCAAGGCAAACCGTTTGTCTTGATGGGAGCCGGATTTTTAATGGGAGATGTCCCGGATGAGACCATCTCAAAGATTGATCGGCCTACCATTCTGGTCACTATGGGCGGTAGCGATCCCAGTCAATATTCGGAGCGGATCCTGGAGGCCTTGAAAGACCTGAAGGACTGCCATATCGATCTGGTGGTTCCCACGCTCTACCAGGTCCCTGAGAATCTCGAAAAAATTGCCACTCACATGCTCTCAACCATTACCCTCCATTGGCGGGTATCCAGCTTGAGAGGGCTGATGGAAAGAGCCTCGTTTGCCGTGACGGCCTTTGGCATTACGGCTTATGAGCTGGCCTATCTGGGCGTTCCTTCTTTGATGCTGGCTCAGGATGAACATGATGTCGCCGATCTCGAAAGATTCGTCTCCTACGGTTCGGCCATCAGCTTGGGAGCTGGAAAGACACTGGAAAAGACAACCATTCTTTCGGAGGTTTCAAAGCTCATTGAAAATCAAGCGTTACGCCAGGCTATGGGACAGAAGGGCCAATCTCTGATTGACAAGAAAGGCTCGTATAAAGTGGCCGAAACTGTAGTCTCGACGACGCGAATACCGGTCTCGGTGATGTAGTGGCAGGTATTGGACGGATGCTTGGGAAACAATCTCATGTCTAAGCTGTGGATGTATGGCGTTTTCCATATTAATCTGGCCTTTTCAAGCATTCCAAAATCCCATTACCCCCTCATTCTGGATCGGTGCTACTGGCCCTTGCTGGATTTGGCAAAGCGAATGGGTGTTCCCTTCGGCTTTGAAGCCACCGGCTATTCCTTGGAGGTCCTGTCCTCCATCGATGAAAGCTTTATCCGAACCCTAAAAGAGGCATGGCGAAATCAGGAAGTTGAATTCGTCGGGGCGGGCTATACCCAAAGCATCATGCCGTTGATGCCTGCTGAAGCGAACCGAAACAACCTGAAAATCGGGAACGAGGTCTATCAATCGCTTTTGGGGCAGACGCCTGTCACAGCCTATGTCAATGAGCAGACCTATGCCTCCGGCCTGGTGGATCTCTATCAGGAAGCCGGTTATCAGCAACTGTTTATGGAGTGGAACAACCCGGCCCGCTTTCATGCCTACCCCGCTGAAACCCAATATCGTCCGCAAAAAGCCCTGAACCCTGATGGAACAGAGAGCATTGCGGTGGTTTGGAACAATTCCATCGCCTTTCAAAAGCTACAACGCTATTTAAACCGAAGCCTCTCTGAAAAGGACTATTTCACCTACCTGGAGCAGCATTATGCTCCGGCAGTGGACAGGGGATTTTCCTTCTACGGGTCCGATGCGGAAATCATGGATTACCATCCGGGGCTTCTGGAAGCCGAATACCTTCAGTCCTCAGGGGCTCATGACTTGCAACGCTTGATCACGGCATTGGAGTGGATTCAGGCCAATCCCAATATGACCTGGATTCGCCCGATGGACTTTGCCAAGCGGTTTATGTCCAAAAACAGTGAGCCGATTCGTCTGGAATCGCCGGAGTATCCCTTGCCGTGCAAGAAGCAGCCCAAGTATAATCCCACCCGATGGGCGGTCTCTGGGCGAGATGACATTCACCTCAACACAAAATGCTACCAACGCTACATGGAGCTGTTGGCGCTTCAGTCACTCAAGCGGCCAGTATCGACTCAGCTTTGGCGATATCTCCTTGAAAAATGGGGAAGTGACTTCAGGACCCATACCACCGATGAAAAAGTGGGGCTTTTAAGGCAAACCGCCGCACTGCTGGAAAATGCCCTTGAAGACGCTTTTCCCAAGAGCCTGCATCCGGCTTCACAGAATGCCTTAACCGTTGAACTTTGGAATCCCAACCAAACTGTTTACAGTGGACCTGTCACGTTGGAGATTCAGTTTCCCCACCAGACCCTGTCTGGGCAACCTGCCTTAGAGCCCAATAACGCCATTGAAACCTGGCAACTTGAGGGCGTTGGCCATTACCAGGATGGCAGCGTCCGCTGGATTAAAGTCACCCTTTGGGCAAACCTGCCGCCATTATCATCAACCGCCCTGGTCTGGGATAGCAAGGACCGGCTTGATATCCCTCAGCCGAAACCAGTGACCTTCAATCAGGATGACCTGACCTGTCTGTTGGAAACCGAGGCCATTCAACTGACCTTAAACCGGCAGAAGGGGGGCGCCATTGAAGCGCTCCAATTCAAGCAACTGGATCCGTCTTTGCCCTGGGTGGGCACTTTGCCCCATGGATACTTCGATGATATCGCATTGGGAGCCGATTTCTTTAGTGGGCACTTTATTCTGACTTCAAAGTCCGGTGAAAAGGCCACCGATTTAAAACCCGCGACTATTCAGATGCCTCAGAACCCGGAACAATATCCCATTCGGCTGCCCATTCAGATAGGACTCTCGACGGATATCGGTAATTTGTGGAAAACCCTTTATGTCTATCAAAATACGCCGAGGATAGACCTGCTGTATCATTTCCGATTCAAGGATATCTCGGCGGCCTCTTGCCGGGTGGGGATTATGACGATTCTGCCGGAAGCCTTCGATCCCGAAACCCTGGCCTATTGCACCGTGAATGGGGGTATTCATCCTGAGCGATTTCCGCTGAAAGGGCATACGGTTTCTCACAGCGAACCGGTAAGTGTCTCGGTGTCGGCACAACATGGGCTGGGCGCCACAGATGGTTGGGTCTCTATTGAAGACAAGCAAAACCGGGTAATTCTCAGGACCTATCCCGAAGCGGCATATGCCATGCCCATGATTCACTACGAGGAAAGCCAGCCCGGTTACTTCTTGAGGGTGCTTCCCTCCATCGGCGAATTTGACGATACGTCTCACACCCTTTGGCGAGGCCACCACCAGGTGATGTTTACATGGATGGGGCAAAAATCACAGGAGCCTGTCCGGGTTCAAGCGTTGCCCATCAGCTTATCTGCCCATGCAAAGGTGAATCCTGTCTAATTAAAACGTTCTATTTAAGAATTTAAGCGGCTAAAGACGTATTCTACCGCATTTACCGGAGGCTTCTCTACCGAAAATAGCCTATGATAAAACAAGAACCCTTTTTTCGTGATGTCAAAAGGAGCAGTTTGCAGAATGGCGAATGAGACAATCACCAAGCACCAAGGCCATTATCTTGGGGGAGATGGTGAATATGCTGTCATTGATTGCCTGTCTTGCGAATATGCCCACGTGGATCCAGTCCCCTCTGTTGAAGAATTGCTCAATGTCTATGATGAAAAGTTTTATCGAGAGGATAAGCCGGATTATTTATTGAAAACCGAGCGAGAGTATGATTACTGGAGCGAGTCGGTCTATCGCTGGCGTTATGAGGATTTGGAACGGTTACTGCCGCCTGGCGCCGGAAAACGGCTATTGGAGATTGGCTGTTCCGGCGGTTTTTTCCTGCGTTATGGCAAATCCCGCGGATGGCAGGTCTTGGGGGTAGAGCCCTCTATTCAGGCGTCTCAGTACGCCAAAGCGGTCTCAGGGGTTGAGGTTATCCGGGATTACATTCAGAATATTCCCTTAGAGCAGATTCAAGGCGCTTTTGATGTCGTGCACCTGCAATATGTCCTGGAACATGTTCCCAATCCCCTTGAAGTCTGCCAAAGAGCCTTTGAGGCCTTAACCTCGGGCGGATTAATCTGTGTCGAGGTGCCCAATGATTTCAACCCGCTCCAAAAGCTGGCGAATCTGACCCTGGGCAATCATGACTATTGGGTCTCCATCCCACACCATTTGAATTATTTTAATGCCGAGAGCCTCTCTAAACTCTTGGCAAGAGCGGGATTTACGGTCCTTGAGCAGGAAGCCTCTTTCCCCATGGAGTTTTTTCAATTTTTTGGGGAAAACTATGTGGGCAATGAAGCAGTAGGCTTAGCGTGTCATCAAAAGCGCATGCGGTTTGAAATGGCCTTTAACCAATTACCGGAAGCGGATGCCCTTCGGAAAAAGCTGTACCAATGTTTCGCGACATTGGGTATCGGTAGAACCCTGACGATCTTTGCCCAAAAGCCTTAAAGGCAGTGTCAGCCCCGCGCTTTTGGCGGATAGACGCTTCGAAGAATTGACCTTCAGAAAGTCAACATTTTTGCCGATGCCTCCCAAGACCCTTGATTTCGAAACACGGATCGGGTCCACTGTTATTAGATTGTTAAAGCAAGCGCTCTGTTAATCAAGCCCCTTGGGAGATGGAAGTTGTTTAAAGCCCTGGCATATGCCCTTGCTGTTTACAATATCCCCGAGGATCAAATTCGTTTGATCCTGGATCGCCTTTCCCAGGCGAATCTGGAAGCGTATCCCAACCCATTATGGAATACCTTTTGCCAAAGTTGTCTTGAACTGGGGTTGGACCCTCAGGCCATATTTGCGCTCGCCGCCACCGAAAACCTGCTTCAGGAGTCCGCACTCCTTCCCCCGGAATTGCAGTAAGCCTTTTATATTAGAGATTTTAAATCCCTTCTGCCTGGATTTCATTCAACAGTTTCTGATCAGAAGGCGAAAGCGTCTCCATCTGAATGAGATCGGGACGATAGAACATGGTTCTGAGCAAGGACATCTTTCGTCGCCACTGGGCGATTTTGGCATGATTCCCGGAGAGCAAAACGTCAGGGACAGCGATGTCTTCAAACACCTGAGGGCGGGTGTAATGGGGATATTCCAGCAAATGCTCGGAAAACGATTCTTCTTCTGACGAACTGTCCGTTCCCAGAACCCCTGGGCGCAGCCGGGTAATGGTGTCAATCATGCACAAGGCCGCAAGTTCACCGCCCGTCAATACAAAATCGCCGATAGAAACCGGCTCTATCTCTGGAATCAGGGCTTTGATCCGTTCATCGATACCCTCATAGTGGCCGCAAAGAATCACCACTTGCTCGCAGTGGGAAAGGGCTTTGGCGGTGTCCTGATGAAAGGGCTTGCCGACAGGCGAGGTCAATAGAACTTTTCGATTGGCTTTCAATTCAATGCTTCTGAAGGCATCCATAATGGGCTGGCACATCATCACCATGCCGGCCCCGCCGCCGTAAGGGGCATCATCCACCGTATGGTGAGCATCCGTTGTAAATTGCCGTGGGTTAACCGTGTTGACCTGGAGTAAGCCGTTTTTCTGGGCGCGTCCCAGGATGCTGGATTGGCAATACGTCTCAATCCACTCTGGAAACAGGGTCATGACATCAAAGGTAATCATGTAGACTCGGCGGTGAACAGGCTATCAAGGCCTTGGACAAAGATGGTTTTGGATTCAGGCTCAATCTTGGTCACAAAAACCGCTTGAAAGGGCACTAAAACCGGTTCAGGAAGATGGTTAGATCTGACTTCCAGGAAATCCCCGGCCGAAGAGCTGTAGACTTCCTTAACAACGCCCAAATCTTGCTGGGTATCCAGCGATTTGACGGTCATGCCTACCAGATCGTCCGTGTAGAACTCATCCTCTTCCAGGAGGGGCAGCTCATGCTCAAAGGCCTTGATCTCAATCCGAGTCAGCGCCTCGGCTTCTTCACGGGAGTTGACTTCCTGAAGCTTCGTGATTAAGCGTTGCCCTTGCTGTTTCATCGATTGAATGTGCATCTCCACAGGGCCTGTCTTCTTAAAGACATAGAGCGTCTGGATTTTTCCCACCCAATTGGGCGTTTCATTCCAAGGACGAATGACGACCTCCCCAGACAGGCCGTGAGGTCCAAGGATTTGTCCGATACTTTTAAGGGGCGATGTTTTCATAGGAGCATCTAAATCGAAAAACCGATAAAGTTCAAGGGATGTTGACGTTGCTTCAATGCATCTTAAAATCGCTTCAACGGGCCCCAGGTATACTATAATGAGTGAAAATAGAAGCTTATTGGGAGTCGTGGAGATGGCATTACACTCAGAAAAATCGAATTCGACACAACGTCAGGTCGCGTTTATTCAAGCCCATGCCCTGAATTGGGATGGCGCCGTTGATCGTTCATTGATTGAAATTGACGGCAAACAAGCGATTTGCTGGACCATTGAAGCCATGTCAAAAGTCCAGGGGATTGATGAAATCGTCATTTTAACCACGGATGATCCGGAAGATGTAATTTATATAGAGATTGCCAAGCGGATGGGCATTGGGATCTACCTAGGCGACACACATAATGTTCTGGAACGTTTATTAAAGGGTATGGAGGCTTATCAGGCGGATATTGCTGTGCTTTGCATGGGGATGCACCCTTTTGTTAATCCTGAATTCACCCAAAATGCTCTGGATACGCTGCTAAACCAGGACTTGGATTTGATTCATCCACCCCTTTACTTCCCGGTCCCTTTTGCGTCAAACGTCTTTCACAAACGGGCCTTAATTCACGCCAATGACCTGTTGAGTCAAATGGCAGAATCGGGTAACGATATTCGTCCCCTTTTAGCAAGGCCATTAACCTTTATTCGTGAGAATCGCGATGCGTTTAAGGTCGCTGAGCTGACAGAAACACCATCCTATTCGGACGAGGAATTGCTGCATATCAGGAACAAGGTAAGGCCGTTATATGCGGATGAGGCCCCTGAAATTAACCCGAGCAAATCTTATCTGTCCGCGAGTTATGGTGTTGAGCGTTACCGCTTTGCCCTCAGACATGTGACTAAGCCCAGTCGTGTCCTGGATATTGCATGTGGTTCAGGGTTTGGAACACATATGCTCTATGAAGCCGCAGGAGAAGCTATCGGAGCTGATTTGGACTTGCCTGCCATTCAGGCCGCCCAAGCGCAGTGGCAAGATGTTAAAGGCTTATCTTTTGTTCATGCGGATGCTCAGGATTTGCCTTTTGAGGACCATTATTTCGATACGGTCGTATCCCTTGATACGATTGAGCACGTCCCTGATCTTCACCAGTACGCTTCTGAAATGCATCGAGTCCTAAAACCCGACGGGATCTTTATCTGTACAACACCTCAAAGCTACCCTCCCTTTGGCCGTATACCCTATATCTGCTGGCATATCCAGGAATTTAGTCCGCAGGAATTAAGAGACAGCCTTAGCGATTTCTTTGATGTGACCATTCATGGCGTTCTCAATGGCATTATTCGCGAAGATGGTATTGAGGAAGGCACCGCCATGATTGCCGTATGCCATGCGAAAGTATTGGCGCATAAGCAAACTCCCATCTAGGAATAATGGCGATTGAGAAATCCCCCTTACCTGAATCAACACTGACCTGGCAGGAAATGGCCAAAGGGTTGGCAACCGGCTGTGTCTGGATGCTCTTTAGAAACCTGTGCTTTGCTGTGATTATCGGCAACCTGGCGCTTTTTGTCGGAGGCATGCTGTTTAACGCCTATACGCCGGATTTACCGTGGCTCATCAGTACTGGCGATTACATCTTACAGCATCACCAGCTCCCTCACACCGATATTTTTTCCTGGACCTTTGCCCAGAAGCCTCTCGTGGTCTATCAGTGGTTATTTGAGGTTGTGATCTCGATTTGGCACCATGGCGTCAGCGATGGCATGTTTATTCGGAGCTTTGCCATCGCCATGATGGCCC
>JANWKX010000101.1 GCA_025451145.1 Vampirovibrionales bacterium | reverse complement strand
ATCTTGTCCTTTTTTGCCGCCCGTGCCGGTGCTAAAAAGGTCTATGCCATTGAGCGGCGCCCCGATATGGTCCGAGTCGCCAAGGAGCTGGCCAAGGCCAATGGTTTTGAAGATATTATCACGTTTATTGAAAACAGCTCACACCTGGTGAAAGCCGAAGACCTCAATCCAAAGCCCAATCTGTTGGTGTCTGAAATCCTTGGTAACGCCATTTTGGAAGAGAATATATTGGAGTTTACCCTGGATGCCCGGGATCGGTTTTTGACGCCTGGCAGTCCCTTGATTCCCTCGGGGCTTGAAATTTTGATTGTCGCCTTTGACTCTGGCCGTGGGATTGATCGTTCCCTGGAAGTGGATGAGTTGGAGTGTCTTTATGGATTTGATTTCCAGCTTTTAAAGACAATCCTGGCTCAAAAGCCCTCGATGCGGATGGAGCGGTTTAATCCACACCTGTTTGATCTGATGAGTGAGCCGGTTTCGGCCATCAAATTAGACTTTAACCAGCTGGTTTCACCTCGGTTTTCAACCACCGTGGAGCTGCCTGTTAAACAGGGAGGCTATATCAACGGACTCTGTGCCTATTTTAGGGCCTTTATGGATGATGAAATTGTTTTGACCAACTCTCCTTGGGCCCCTCAAACCCACTGGACGCAGGTGGTCTTTACCTATCCCAATCGACGGGCAGTTAAATCCGGTGAAACCATTCCCGTTGAGATGGTCTATGATGGCCATCTGAATTTTTGGATCAAGGAATAACGCTTTTGATCGATCGTGAAGTAACTTAATTTTTATAAAGTGCTTTATTTTTTATTTATCGCTTTTAGCTTGTTTAGTACTGAACAGTTTTAATTAAGCTAAAGTAAAGCTAAATTAAACTTAAGCAATATTTTATGACTTAAGTGCTTCACGTTGATAAACGTTTTCTGAGATAGAGGCCGCCGAATACTCACGAAAGAGTTTGGCGAGTGGTAAGCTTTGGATTTCCCAGTTGAACTCGTGTTTGCTGTAATAGGCGGCATTTTCTTTGCATGTTTGGACTGCTTCCGGGTGATCCAGAATATACAAGATAGCCTGGGTCAGCGATTCTAGTTGATGACCGTCATACGTAATACCACAATTATATTGCTTGAGGACTTCATCGATGTAGACCAGGCGGGTCGTCAGGAGCATGAGACCGGCTTGCATGTATTGGGACAACTTATTAGGGCATGCATATAGATGATTCAGAATGTCAGGAAGATAAGTAATAACCCCAATATCCGCTTCTCTGGCAGATGAAACAAGCTCAGCTTCAGTGACTGGCTCTGGGAAATAAACGGATTCGTTGAAAAGGCCCAGATGTTTTGACAGTTCAATCAATTCATTTTTCATTGGACTCTCTGGGCAACGAATAAACAGGGCGGCCCGTTCTTTAGGAATCCATTGCCAAGCAGTGAGAAGTTCTTCCAATCCCCGGAGTGGGTGAAGCCCTCCCTGAAACAAAAATTTCACCCGTCCGGCTGCCAGTCGAGTCATTTCGGTTTCAATTATCGGACCAGACTGGGGCTCATAAGGCGTACAGTTCGGAATACAGGCAATAGGCTTGAAAGACAGTATAGCTTGCATCGTTTCAGCCAGAGGTGGACTGACAGTCATGGCAAAATCGGTATGCCGGATCAAGGCTTTTTCGAGCCATTCAAAGCATTTAACAAAGCCCCTTGGGGTTTCCGGGAACGCATGAGACCAGAATTCGTGTGCATCGTAGATAAGCTTAAGGTTTGGATGTTTTAATTTAAAAGCGACACCTGTAAACAACGTTGTCAGATCGGCGCAATACAGTATATCGGGAACTCCAGGCAGTTGATGTAAAGCTTCCCAATGAGTAAAGGCAATTTCGGGGTAAATATGAAATAAATATGAAGCGAAAAAATCAAAGTTTTTGTAATAGGCAAAGGGATCATTAGCACTGGCGTTTCGCATTTTTTTAAAGAAAATTTTTCGAATGCCTCTGAAGATCAATTTATCCAGTTTTTTTATAAGGCGGTGCGAGCTGTTGCGAATTAAAACAAAGATTGCTACCGGCATTATTTCCATAAGTAAGGAAATTCTGGTGTGTTTGGCAATGCGCCATGAGCTCCTTAAAAAGGATGGGCGATATTGAAAGTTTTTCCATGGCAATTGAGGAAGCGTTTCTGCCGTATAAGGAATTTCCTGATCGAGATTAGGCTGCTCTGTACCGATACCAATCACATGAACATTAAGCCCTTGGGCCACTGCAAGCTGGCATACCCAATCAATTCGCGGATCTTTATGGATTGGTACATCGGTCAAAACGACCATTCGCCTGTGCATAAGGATTATCCTCAGTGGCTTACGATTTATCGAAGGTTTCTTTAAGCTCCGATTGCCACTATTACAACATAATACCGAAATAAAAGCACACCATTAAATGATTATCAGGTAACGGCTTCCCGCGTTTATACCTCGATACATGGTATTCATTATGTGGTGATGGCGTGTTTCTATTGATGGGCTTTCAATGTTAAACTAACGGGTGTCACTATATCACATCAATAGAAACCAATTTTATAGTCTAGGCCTATGGATTCCCTTGTCTCTCATATTCGTGTCGTTGAAACCCAAGATGGTTCTTTGACTTGTTTTAACAACAACGTTCAAGAACATTACCATAACTTGTCTGGGGCGTATCATGAAGCGTTAAACGTTTATATTACGCCCGCAAAACTTGAAGAACGACTTACCGCCTGCAAACATCTCTGCATTTTGGATCCGTTTTTCGGAATGGGGTATAACACCCTGGCATGTCTACAAACATTTTCAAGATTACGAAAGTCTCAATTTCCCGATGCCACTCTAACGATGATCTGTTGCGAAAACGACCCGGAAATTTTAACTTATTTACCCCTTACAATAGAATCAGCCAACCAAGATGACCTAAAACAATTTTTACCCCTCTTTGAACATAAGATATATTATCAGACCCAACAAATAGATGAGCAACTAAAGAATGGCGAGGGAAAATTCAACGACATGGGCATCCATGTTCGGATGATCGTTGGAGATACGCGTCAGATCATCCAGCACCTACCCAAAGGTATCATTGATTTGATTTTTCATGATGCTTTTTCTCCCAGAAAACAGCCGGAACTTTGGACCAAGCAGCTTTTTAAACATTATCTTGCCGTTTTGAAATCAGAAAATAGCTGTGTGATGACCTATAGCGCAGCCGCTTGCGTCCGTAAAGCATTGTTAGAGAATGGGTTCTGCGTGTACCCGTTGCCGATTAAGAATTACAAATCAGGAACCATGGCTTCGACCTCAGCCTTGGTGAATCAACCATCATTTTCTGAGCTGGAGCTGGCTTTAATGAATTCAAGAAGCGGTATCCCTTACGAAGATAACGAAACCTTATCGTTATCAAAAGAAGCGGTGATTCAGAATCGACAGATACTGAATGACAAGTCTTCCCTGCCGTCTTCTTCTGCAATTCATCGGCAATTTGGAAGCAAATTCTAAAAAAGACGTTTTATTGACGCTTTATTAAGCAAGGGTTAATTTACCGCTATCCTTGAAATTAAATATTGCCGGACTTTCATATTTTACAGATGATTAAAAATCAGTTTATCCAGAGAAAAGGAATCAAAAATGAATGCATTAAAATTTGGGGCCATTACCGAAGCCCAATGGCATGACCTCAAAAAAGGGGACAAAGTCAAAGATTCGACTGGTAGAACCTTAACAGTGGTCAAAACAGTCTATCAGGTCGGTGAACACAGAACCGAGGGTGGTCAATGGAAAGTCACGGAAACCCCTGCTATCGATACAGTTGATCCAGAAGCCAATGGCAGAAGTGTCACAACCCATTATGCACAGGTTCTTTTCCCTGGTCTTGATCTTGTGGGTTAACCCTTAAAACGCCCCTTTTACAAAACCGAGAAATAACGCAATTTCAATTTTCCTGATGTTTTAGACACCTTACAGTGTGGTCACTCATCAGTGCTCGTGGTATGAAAATTCCCCAGATTTCTTACTCAATTCCCCAAAAGCCTCTCAAATTCTCCGGACAAGGAAAGCCGCTGGATCACGAAAGTGAGATGGAAGAACTGTTAGAGGCCCGTTTAACCATGAATCCGGAGTTGCGGGATCCAAACACCCTGGCAGCGTTAATTCATCTCAATGCCCCCGGAAGATCCTCCCATCATCTTCATTTATCGGACTTACCCTATCGTAAAATCTTTACTGAAGCCGAGCGGGAAAACGTTGTTCAAGGACTAACCCACGCCGCTCATATGGCGAAAGAAACGCCTATTGCGACACTCAGCCCGCCATCATTGCCTCCGCAACAAGTCGAAATCGAGGTTCGGAAGGTTCGCATGGGAGAATTCGTGACAGATTTGGCGATTTATGTGAATGGACGCCCTTTTCACTACCAGCCGTTTGCCAATGACCAACGGGATGAAAGCCGTAAAAACTTTTTATTGGCTCATGATATTATGCGCCATCTGTTAATGCATCCTGGCATGTCGAATTACTTTACGCCGAGTGGTGAAAAAGGAACAGGGCAAGTTAGTGGTGATTACACCTATGTGCCTGAAGACCAGATTGTCTATTCCGGCTTGATTTGCAATGCGGCCGATGAGCTTTGTACCATTCAACACGGGCTTAGTCCGTTTATGTGTCTAAGGAACATTGTTAAAAAGTTGCGTTCAGCTACTTATCCGGTAGGGACCCAGTTCAAAATGCGGTTTTTAGTGTATCCTTCAGACAGGCGTTATGAGTTACCCAAGGACCCCACCTTGGTTCCCCATGTTGTGAGTGAAAGTGAGCCGATGACGCCTTTGAATGATGCAATATCTTTGCCTTTGGAAGGCATCGATAAGATGTTGGAAGGATACGCAAAAACAGGCTCCTATGCGGGCATAGAAACGTATGAAAAGGCACTTCCTCATTTTAAAGATTTAAAAGCCACGATTCGCATCAAACGCGATGATGCTGGCCAGGTCGTTGAAGCCAGTAAATCCTATTTTGATACCTATGACGGAAACCACAGCGAATTTTGCCGTGAAGAAGCATCTCTTCTTGATCGCGGCTTTCTGCCTGTCATCCTTAATCTCCCAAACGGGTATGAATCGCTTTATTTGGATTACAATGAGCCTCAAGGTGGGAAAATTTACTGCTTCAACAAGGAACGGATACCGGATACGAGCTGGTATATTACCAAGCAATCCGTTTTTTATGTGACCTATACACGAATCGGTGCAAAAGCGGAATATACCGGATATCCGTACCGTCCTAACACCATTTTACCCGGTGATGAAGGTCTCAGCCTAACCATTCCGGATACTTCCGATATGTTTCGACAGGAATTAACCCGAAATATTCAAGCTGACTTTGATCGGCTCAGGAAGCTTTATGAACGATATGAGGCGTATCGCCAGGATATTCTGGAAAGCGGCACGCTACCCATTGAAGCCTATGAAAGACTGTATCAACAATTGTATGGGCCACAAATTTTATCAAAAGCTAAAAAGCCCTTAAAGCTTGATACAGGCTGTCAGGATATCCGTT
>JANWKX010000100.1 GCA_025451145.1 Vampirovibrionales bacterium | reverse complement strand
GAGGTAATGTCCCCCGAACCAACATGGCCAGGGCAATAAAGAGATAGGTCTTCAGGATCAGCCAAGTTGCCATTTCAAACTGCAAGAGCAAGGGATCTTTAATGCCAAAGCGTTCTAGTAAAAGCCCACCAAAGGGTGAATAATAGCCACCCAGGAAGAGAACCGCAATTAAGGCCGACATGCCAAATAAGCCGGCATATTCAGCCAAAAAGAACAAGGCAAATTTCATCCCGGAGTATTCCGTGTTATAGCCGCTCACCAGTTCACTTTCAGCTTCAGGCAAGTCGAAGGGAATCCGGTTGACTTCGGCAATGGATGAAATCCAGAAAATCAAGAAGCTAATGGGGAAAATGCTCAAGGCATACCAGGAAAAGAGTCCCAAATGGGAGTTTTGGGATTCCACAATTTGGTTCAGGTTTAATGTCCCCGCAGCCAAGGCCACACCGAGGGCAGATAAGACCAAAGGAATTTCATAACTAATGGCTTGGGCGGCGCTTCTCATCCCACCAATCAAGGAGTACTTGTTGTTACTTCCCCAACCCGCAAGCACAATTCCCACAACCGATAAGGAAGACAGGGCAAACACCATCAAAAGCCCCAGGGATAAGTTCACGCCGATCAATTGGCTGGTAAAGGGAATGAGTGCATAAATTACAAACGAGGGAGCGAAAAACAGTACCGGCGCCAGGGTAAACAAGAGTTTATCCTGATTGGGCAACATAATATCTTCTTTAAATAAGAGCTTAACGCCATCTGCAACGGTTTGAAGCAATCCCCAAGGCCCTACTCGGTTTGGCCCTTTACGCTGGGTCAACCATGCCAGAATTTTACGCTCCATTAAGACCATAAAGACGACAGCAACCTGGCCAACCAGGGAAATAGCAACAAACATCAACCCGACCCAGATTAAAAAGACCAGATCAACAGGCAGGCCCAAGTCCATTAAGACCCGATAAAGTAAGTCTCGCATTTATCGATCCACCTCCGGCAGAATGACATCAATACTCCCGAAAATCGCCATCAAGTCCGGAAACAGGCGGCCATTCATCAACTCAGGAAGAATACTCAGGTTTGAAAACGAGGCACCACGCCACTTCACACGGTAGGCTTTTGGCGTCCCATCCGTAATCATATAACAACCCAAAAAGCCTCTTGGTGACTCAACTGTCGTCATCGTTTCGCCTTTCGGGGGCTTATACGTAATAAAGTTAATTTTCTTACCCATGATTTGGAAATCGGGGCTATTGGCCGCTTCATCGCCTGCAGCACGCATTTTCTCCAAATCAGCGGTATCCCCACCAGGGATTTTATCGACGGCCTGGCGAATAATTCTCAAGGATTCACGCATTTCCTGCATCCGAACCTTATAACGATCGTAGCAATCGCCGTTTTTCCCGAGGGGCACATCAAATTCGATTTCGTCATAACAGCAGTATGGATTGGTTTTACGTTGATCCAGATTGATTCCGGAGGCTCTCAAAGTAGGCCCGGTGACACCGTATTGAATGGCCAATTCAGGATCCAAGTAACCCACCCCAATGGTTCGATCCAAGAAAATGGGGTTTTTCGTCACGATGGCTTCATATTCATCCAAGCGATGCGGAAAATCTTCCGTAAAGGCCCGGACCTTATCCAGCCAACCTTCGGGCAAATCCGCAATCACCCCGCCAAAACGGTAGTAATTATACATCATCCGGGCACCGGTCAAATCCTCAAACAGCTTCAGGATTTTTTCCCGATCCCGGAACGCATAAAACATGGGGCTTGTCGCCCCCAAGTCCAATAAGTAAGTTCCAAACCACAACAGGTGAGAGGTGATTCGGTTCAATTCCATGGTGATCATCCGGATGTACTGAACCCGCTTGGGAACCGACAATTCCGCAATCTTCTCCAGCGAAGAAACAAAGACGTAGTGATCAAAAAAGGAGGAGAGATACTCTACCCTATCAATAGTCGGTTGATATTGATATAATGAGCGGCTCTCAGCCATTTTCTCCTTGCTACGGTGCAGGTAGCCAATAATAGGCTCAATGTCCTTAACCAACTCGCCATCCAAGGTGGTAATGAGTCGAAGAACCCCGTGAGTACTGGGATGTTGGGGGCCAATATTGACCACCATATCATTGGTTTCAATATCCTTTTCCAGGAAAACCCCTTTTGTATCCTGATTAATTACAGTCGCCATGATAACTTACCGCTCATTCCATACTAATCGTTCATCCAGGACCTGATAATCTTTGCGCATCGGGAAGCCAATCCAATCCGAAGGCATTAAAATTCGCTTCAAGTTGGGATGTCCCTCAAAAACAATGCCGTAAAGATCGTAGGTTTCACGCTCATGCCAATCAGCCGTTAACCAAACCGGAACGACTGAGGGCAATTTATCTTCAACAGCCGTGGCTTTTAAAACCACTTTATCAAAGGTTTTTGTGGAGTATAAATGATAAACACCTTCCAGGTGGGTTTTCCAATCTACCCCTGAAACACTGATCAATAAATCAAACTGAGATGCTGGATTATCCCTGAGAATCAAGCAAGCATCCCGAAGCTCTTCGGGCTTTAACTGCATCATTTCCAACCCGCCATTATCATTACCCAATGGGGTTGGATGAAACCCATTTGCAATCAGCAGTTCACCATATTTACCGGGCGATGGCGGCAGTGCTTCCTCTTTAGGCGCTTCAGCCTTTGGAGGCGCTTTGGGAGCAGCAGGCTTTTCTGCAGCTTCTGAAGATCCCTCAGAGGCTGCTTTTACTTCTGCCGACTTTTTCACTGCTTTCTTAGGAACAGGTTTAGATGCTTCCACCTCGCCAGAACTTGGCGTTTCAGAACCTTCAACCGACGGCTGCTTGTTGTCTGTCTCGTTCTCGTTGCTCATTGCGGTATCTTATGTTTCCTCTGACCAATTCTAAGTTGTCTAAATCGTACGCCTCTTTTTGAACGCCCCAGCGGACATAGTCGGGGTATTCTTCATTCGGCAATAACACTTCTCCAGGACCTAATTTCACCCGAGCACGATGATTCGCAATGCGCTCCATCCGACCTTTCAAGGTCTCCATCCTAATCTTCTTCTGAAGCTGAATCAAGCCATCTATCAAGGCTTCAGGGCGAGGCGGACAGCCCGGAATATACACATCAACCGGAATTAACCGATCCACACCACGAACGACAGAGTAGGAATCATTTTCATACATCCCACCTGTAACGGTGCATGCCCCCATGGCAATCACATACTTGGGCTCTGGCATCTGCTCATACAAGCGTACCAGGGCTGGGGCCATCTTGTGGGTAATGGTCCCTGCCGTAATAATCAAATCCGACTGACGAGGAGTGCCTCGAAAGACTTCGGACCCGAAACGAGAGATATCAAAATTGGAGACACTGGTCGACATCATTTCGATGCCGCAGCAGGAGGTCGCAAAGGTCATCGGCCAAACCGAATTGGATCGCGCCCAGTTATACACCTTGTCCAAGCTGGCGAGAATAATCCCACTGCTTTCCAACATATCACCTAAATCTGGAAGATTGACCACAGGAGCTTCCCTCCGAATATCGCGTTAAAACTTACTGCCATTCCAAAGCGTTACGACGCCATGCATAAAGGAGACCAATAAAAAGTATAGCAATAAAGATAAACATTTCCAAGAAACCCACAAGGCCCAGCTTGACAAAAGATACCGCCCAGGGAAACAGGAAAATGGCCTCAATATCAAACAAGATAAAGAGCAGGGAGTAAATGTAGAACTTGACGTCAAACTTGATATGGGCTCCCCCGTAAGGCTCCATCCCTGATTCGTAGGTCGTTTCCTTTAATGGCGTCGGCGCTTTTGGGCTAACCACCCATGACGCAAAAATGGTGCTAAAGGCAAACAACAGGGAGCAAATAAACAGGATTGCCAGAATTCCGAAACCTTGCGTTAGCATTATCGATATATTCCCATCAATTTAATCGCATCTCTCTCTGGTATTATACCAGCAGTCCTAGGATGGAACTACGAGTATGAAAAGACAAAAACGCAAAACAATCAACCAAGGGATTTACATTGCTTTAAGCCTTGCCTTTTTTTTCTTATTGGAAGCGGGATTTCAAAATGTCGCCCTGGGACAATCAATCCCCATAAAACTTATTTTGGAAAACAACCCAGAAAGTAGTCCACATCAAAGCCTACCAGAACTAGAGGCAACCCTCCGCAAGAATCCTTATGATGTTTCAGCCCGCTTTCATCTCATTGATGAGGACATTCGCCTAGGGCATTTGGATAAGGCAAAGACTCTCTGCCGTGAAGCGTACCAGCGATTTCCCAATCAAATAACACCACTATTAATGGATGCTCGAATCACGTATGGTTTAATCGTTGGTCAAGATACCCCACATGGAACCCCAAGCCAATTACAAGCATTAATCGCACTTCGAGATAGGGCAATGCGACTTGATCAGGATCATCCGGGAAGTCATTACCTGGCTGGCATTATCGCCAAATGGCAGGGAGGCAATACCCTTAGTGAAAACGAGCTTTTAAAAGCCCTTTACCTGGCGCCGCAATATTTAAAAGCCCAACAAGCACTCATTGATTTATACCTGGATGACGATCAGTCGCAACTGGCATCGCCACTCCTGATTCAGGCCATGGATGAAGATCCTCAAAATGGGGATACGCTTTACCTTTTGGGTCGATTGTTTTCTGAAAAATCGGTTCCGGAAAAAGCCCTGAGCTACCTTGAGGCGTCCTATAAGATTGATCCGGTCAAACGGTTTAAGCGGCTGTCCTTAAAAGGGGATGCATTATCACAATTAAACCGATTAAAAGAAGCCCAGGACACCTATACCCAAGCACTGGCTCTCCAACCGGACAACACCGATATCATGGTCAAGCTGGCTCAAATCGATTTGAGTAATGGGGATGAAGACAGCGCCATGGCGCTTTATCGGCAAGCATACCAGTTAAATCCCAGTGTCTTGACTCAATTTGTTACCCAAGCTGAGCAAGCTTTATGGACCAAGTCAGTAAACGATGCCTTGCCTGCTTATCAACGCATTCTCAAACTGAGTCCTGAAAACGAAGATGCCCTGGTCACTTCTATCGATATTGGCTATCGACTATGGGAAACGAAAAAACCACTCCCCTCAACGGCTTCACTGGAGCAATGGGAATCATGGCTCAGGCAACAACAAGAAAGCAATAATTCTGATAAACTTACCCTGGCCGATATCCAGCT
>JANWKX010000099.1 GCA_025451145.1 Vampirovibrionales bacterium | reverse complement strand
TTATTGTGTAATAAAGGCCCTCTTTTAGAAAATTTGAAGTTTTATATAAAGCTTAACCGGAAATAACGTAGGGGATCAACCCAGCTTGGCGTGAGGTTTTAACCCGAGATGCCAGCATTCTTTGGTGGGCAGCACAGGTTCCGGTGATCCGACGAGGCAAAATTTTGCCGCGCTCTGTCAAATAACGTCGCATTTTGTTGGCTTCCGTGAAATCAATATTGACCACGTTATCTGCACAGAAATTACATACTTTCTTACGTGTCCGGCTATTGTCTAGTGCCATCGATAGTTGAACCTCATTTTGTCTATTGTCTTTGGTTTATTATCTTAAAACGGAATATCATCTTCTGTCAAAAATTCATCCTGGAGAAAGGCTTCTTTGGATGCGCCGACTGAAGCCAGGCCCGTTGAAGGCTCAGCTTGATGTGATTGTTGCTGCATCGGAGGGGTTGCGTAGGCATTATCCCGTTTGGCAGGGGCAGATTGCTGTTGCCCGTCAAAGGATCCCGCAGGGGCTTCCAAAGCATGCATCTGTCCGACGTAAACATTGGTGGCGTCAATCTCATAAGCCCGCTTGGAGACACCGGAGGCCTCATATTGGTTAATCTGGAGCTTGCCTTCGACCACCACTTCGTTTCCTTTATGCAAGGACTCTGCGGTGATATCCGCCAAATTACGCCAGCATGTCACCCGAACGTAGGCCGGTGATTCATTTTTAGAGGCAGGAGCAACTTGTATGGTGAAATTGGTCACGGCATGATTATTGGGGGTAAACCGTTTTTCAGGTTCACTGACAATAACGCCTGACAATATGGCTTTGGCCAAGGACATCCGTCTATCTCCTTTCTAAAATGCGAGAGGCTTTATCGGTTGATTAGCCTTCACGGCTTGTGGCATGTTCACGGCGTGGCGCGAATTCTCTTCTGCCACCGCCACCGCGTCTGCCATCGTCACGTCCATCGCGTCTTACAGGAGGCTCTTCGTTTAAGACCCCTTTCGTGGGCAATTTATCTTGCTTCATCATGGTGACGCGAAGAATATCTTCATTGAGCTGGCAAGCCCGTTTAAAATCCAACACCTTTTCGGGAGGCATTTTCAACAAAAACAAGGTGAGAAACCCGTCCTTGAATTTGCGAATTTCATACGCCAAGCGTTTACGACCAATCTTGTCAATCTCGGCAACTTCGCCCTGATTGGCTTCTACGACCGATTTTTGGAAATGATTCAGGATGGCGTCAACATTTTCAACATCCAGAATAGGCTTAAAAACAATCAGAACTTCGTAAGTATTCAAGCGTTAACCTCCACGGTACACATTGTCATTTCATTGAAGTATTACACTCTAACACCAAAAAAATCAGAAGAAAAGGGGGCTGGTTTAGGAGAGATGGCACTGTATTTCCCCGGATTCAGAGCCTTCTGCGTTACTCAAAAATAGAGTAGGGCATTCATCATCTTTCATGTTGTGTTGGGGACGTTCCCGGGTCAACCCCGCCCTTTTTCATTTTGGGGCTTTGCCTCAGGCCCCAATTCTCTTTGAAATAGGATAATGAGCTTATTTTCCTAAAAAAAACCCTCTCTAAAAACGAGAGGGTAAATTATTTTAGGTTGGGAGTGAGGGGGAAAAATCTAACCAAAACTTTAAATTTGAGTATCAATTCAGTTCGTATTACTAACTGTTGATAGTAGTATATTAGATCGAAATCATTTCGGTGCAAGCCCTTATAAAAGAGACTTTTACAAAAGTTTACATTTCTCTGAAACTCATTTCCAGTTTGTAAATAGTCATTTATCCAATTTGGAGGTGAACCGATGGTGATTACACTAGCCTGTTGAATGCTTTCGCAGATGAGCAATTTGTAAAAAGAATAGAGCGCTCTCCTATGATGTAAGAGAGTGCCCTACTCTTCTTCTTAAGTTTAGACAAACGGAATTCAAACATCCACATGCCTGAGGCTTGACCTTCATACAACGATTTGAGTAATCCCTTAGCGTCTATTAATAAAAGTCTTAAAGGACTCTCAAGGGAGTTTATTTTTGTGAAGTAAAACTATCGTTTGGTAAAGCCAAAAGGATTAAGTGAGGTATTCAACAGGACCGCCGCTATGACAATCATCCGGATGCAGAAACTTATTGGGTATCTTAGCAGGCTTATTCCCGCTTACAGCACGGGCAGCATCACAAATTGCCTTGATAAAAGATGAGCGCTCTAAGTTCAAAAGCCGTGAATCGCCACCCTGTTCGCTGAGAGGATGGAGCAAGTCTCGTAACCCACCACCATATTCTCTTGCTAATTTTGCCAGCGTGGATTCCCCTTTTTTAATCTCAATTAACTGTTCATAGGATCCACCAGTCCATGGGGCCCCAGGTTCAATAGATTTAAATTGAATTGCAACATCGTCGCTGATACTCGGATCTGCATCTAATGCCTTCTGAAGATCACGGCAGAAAGATTCATCCGTCTTACTTCTTAAACCGTCTTCATTTCTGATGCGGTTTACGGTTCCACCGGAGAATCGGGGGCCAAGTGGGTTGATTGTCATCACTAAAATCTCCTATTCTATAAGTTTTAATGTAAAAGCCTTGCTGTTTGTCTATCTTTCAGATGGTCTCTTACTTTCAATATTAAGAAAACTGATCAAGGATGAATAGTGCGGTAGAAATTCAATTTTTACAAATCTTAAGACTTACAGTATCGCATGAGGCGCTCCTGTTAAAGCGCTATTTTGCCTTTTAAAAGCAAGGTTATGTAAACATTTTTTAAACCTTAAGGCTTAAAAAGGCAATTTTATCGATCAATCTTTTTTTATTATATTAAATCAAACATATTGAGAGAGAAGACATTAATTCGATAATCAACTGGTAGAGAAAGAGCGAATTAACGGAGAAGAGAAGAAATGAGTGGTCTTGGTAATGTATCAAATACCAATGTCAATCCAACGACGACAACGGTAAACACCCAAACCGGTACTGTTGGAACAGGTACAACGACAGATTTAGGCACAACTTATCCTCAAGTGGCTAATGCTGATCCTTACTTAAATGGGTCTCTGAGTAGTCTTGATAGCATATTAGGCCAAATTCCGGGTAGCGGTTCACAGAATTTTGAAGGATTTAATCTCAACGGTTCTACATTAGGTCTGGATACCACTAATTTTACTCCGGGTTTTTATATGCCTGAGACGTCTGGGATGCCAACGAGTAGCTTAGGCACCTCTTATGGTTATCCTACCGAGCAAGGATATGGTGGTTCTTCCTATTATGGTGGCCTCAGCAGTTATTATGCAGGCAATGGACAACAACTTGAATTGCCTTCATTTCTCCATCTTCGAGATTTCAATCAAGCCCCACCACAGCCTGTATATCAAGGAGTATCAACGCCTGTAGATAACGCGACACCTGCTGCCCCAAAAACAACGTCACCTACGAAGCCATCCGGCAGCAATTCATCTCCGAATATTTTCCAGCGCCTGATGAATAAAATTAGCAGCATCTTTTAATCGTTAACGCATTCAATCACTCAGAAGATCGTTTGTCAGCGGCATTCTTTTTCCCCATAATCATGGGTTAAGCGGATTCAAAGAATCACTGGAGAATGCTATGCCAAGCCCCCCAAATAGTTTACGCGAGTTTCTGGAGCGACTGAAATCGCATCAGGAACTCGTTGAGATTTCAGCCCCGGTTTCGCCCGATTTGGAAATTGCCGAAATTACCGACAGGGTGAGTAAAGGTCAAGGCGCCCCCAATAAAGGACTCTGGTTCTCCAATGTTCAGGGTAATCAGATGCCCCTGGTCATCAATACGCTAGGGTCATACGAGCGAATTAAGTTGGCTCTAGGGATTGAGCATTTTGAGGAGGTTCAACAGCGGATTCAGGATTTTGTGAAACCTCAGATGCCTCATTCTTTATTAGATAAAGTGATGATGCTCCCGAAACTGGCGGAGTTAAATCAGTTTTTGCCCCGCCTCATCAAAGGAAACGCCCCTTGCCAGGAGGTGGTCATCACCAATCCGGATGAACCCATGTTGGATAAACTGCCCATTATCACCTGTTGGCCAGAAGATGCAGGTCCCTTTATCACCATGCCGGTGGTGTATACCAAAGATCAGGAAACCGGCGAGCGAAATGCCGGGATGTACAGACTGCAAAAATATTCCAACAACTCAACTGGGATGCACTGGCACAAGCACCATGATGGCAATCGATTGTATGAAAACGCCAAGCGCCTTGGCAAGGATCGTATCGAAGTGGCCGTGGCCTTGGGAGCGCCGCCTCATGTCATCTATAGCGCCACAGCGCCATTACCGCCTGGGATTGATGAAATGATCTTCGCCGGATTTCTGCACCGAGAACCGGTCAAGATGGTGAAATGCAAAACCATTGATATGGAAGTTCCGGCCGAAAGCGAGATTATCCTGGAAGGCTATGTCAAGCTGGGCGAGCTGAGACGGGAAGGACCCTTTGGTGATCATACCGGCGTGTATAGCCTGGCCGATGACTTCCCGATTTTCCATATCACGGCCATGACTCATCGCAAAGATCCCATCTATTGCACCACCATTGTGGGCAAACCGCCTCAGGAAGATTATTATCTGGGCAAAGCGACGGAGCGAATTTTCTTGCCACTGCTTCGGCTGTTTATCCCGGAAGTGGTGGATATGAATCTCCCGGCAGAAGGGGTTTTCCATAACTGCGTCATCTTAAGCATTGATAAGCGTTATCCAGGCCATGCCAAAAAAGTCATGAACAGCGTTTGGGGCTTTGGTCAGATGATGTTCAGTAAGTTCGTGGTAATTGTGGATAAAGACGTCGATGTTCACAACCTCTCGGATGTGGCCTGGCGGGTCTTCAACAACACCGATCCTCGCCGGGATACGCAGATGATCGATGGCCCGTTGGATATCCTGGATCATGCCTCCCCTATGTGGGCTTATGGAAGCAAGCTTGGGATTGACGCCACCATTAAGTGGCCGACAGAAGGTTACGCTAGAGAATGGCCCAATGAAATCATCATGGACGCTGACACTCGGGAGAAAGTCTCACAGAGATGGCATGAGTATTTTCGGGCCGAAAGCAAAACCTTGTCCGAGAAATCATAACCGTTCGTTTTAGAGGTCTTTTTCTTCGATTTTCAATACTTTAAGGCGATCTACAACATTTGTAGGAGGGAATGATGATGCAAGATTTCTATAATAAACATGACAGCGACAATTTGCTGAGGCGATGCTATGCGAGAGGCGTTTTCACCTTTCCCGGAAGATTCCTACTGGGATGACAAAAATCAGCTTGAACTTCTGGTTCAGGAATATAAGATTTCATCTGGCAGAACCGATTTGCTTAAACCCATTCTGGATCTGGCTTGTTCCCTTAAAAACCAGTGCCGGTACATGCCTCAAATGAACCATCTTGAAGTGTATGTGACCCAAATCGAGCATTTGTTTTCACAGGTTTCCGATATTGAATCGATGGCATTTCAGGTGGAGATCCTGAACCGCCTGAATGAAATTGAACATGATTACCAATTGGCATGCTCGTTAAAGGACACGGAAGAGCCCCGTTCACCTGAGCCACACTATCCGGAATTAAGCCGGGTGATTGAATCGCTCCACCGCAAGGATAATCCAGCCAATCAAATTTTGAATAGAAGTCATTTTGAAGCGGATGATTCAAGCACAATCCCGATTGAGGTTTTACTGGACAGTTTCACGCCTTGGATCAAGCAGGTGTCTAAAGCAACCTATAAAGAAGTTCATGTGGTCAGTGATATCCAGGCCAATGTCGATATTCCCAAAAGCCTAGTTACCAGCCTTCAGACCATATTGACGCATCTGCTACGAAACGCCATTCACCACGGCATTGAGACGATCCCTGAGCGTCAGCGGGCCAATAAACCGACTTACGGCACCATTCAATTTACGGTGGAACTTCGGGAAAATGAGGTGATTTTAACCATCACCGATGACGGCCAAGGGCTTGTGTCGACCGCTCAAGACGACAAACGGAGTCTTTCAAGGGTGAATGTCGCCACTAGTCAAAGCATGAATGACCCGACCAGCAGTGCGGTGGCACAAACATCCATCTACTCCATTGGCAATGTCCAAACTGGCCTTGGCATTGGGTTTCATATCATTCAATCTGAAATCAAACGGTTGCACGGATCCTTTGACATCAAATCCATGGCTGCTGTTGGGACTTCAGCGATTGTGTCCCTGCCTTTGGCAGGATAGCAGCCTCTAAACGGATTTTATGAAAAAGGAATATCCATAGCCCAGCTCGCTTTTAGCCTGCTTTAACCCTGTCTTTGAAGATGAGGCTTTTAGGCGGTACAATGGGTCCAATACCGTTTCAGTGTTGGAGATTAATTCCCTTGAGTTTTCCTACCGTTCGCCTCAGACGCCTCCGAAGAACCCCAGCCTTAAGGCACTTAGTGGCTGAAACCCAACTCGCCCCCAAAGATTTGATTTACCCCCTGTTTATCCTGGAAGGCCGAAATCAGCGGCAGCCCATCCCGTCGATGCCAGGTATCTTTCAGCAATCGGTTGATAACGCCTTAATTGAGATTGATTCGGCTTTAAAACTGGGGATTAAGGCCATTATGCTTTTTGGCGTGCCTGAGGAAAAAGATTCTCAGGCAACCAGCGCTTTGATGTCTCACGGGGTGGTACAACAAGCCATTCGCAAGATCAAGGAAACCTTCGGGAACGATTTGGTTGTGATGGCCGATACCTGTCTCTGTGAGTACACGTCTCACGGGCATTGTGGAATCATCCTGGATGGGCAGATACTCAACGATCCGACGATTGAAGTCTTGTCACAGGTGGCTGTTTCTCAGGCTGAGGCAGGTGCCGACATTGTGTGCCCGTCGGATATGATGGATGGTCGGGTTCAGGCCATTCGTTGGGCCTTGGATGAAGCAGGATTGACTGATACGGCGATTTTATCTCACGCGTCAAAGTACGCCAGCGCGCTCTATGCCCCGTTTAGAGATGCCGCCCAGTCTTCCCCCAGCTTTGGCGACAGGAAGACCTACCAGATGGATTGCCGAAATAAGCGGGAAGCCCTGGATGAAATTGAGCAGGATCTTCTGGAAGGCATGGATATGTTGATGATCAAGCCTGCTCTCAGCTATCTGGATATCCTGCAAAGCGCCCGAAATCTGGTGAATATCCCCATTGTGGCTTATAACGTGTCTGGTGAATACAGCATGGTTAAGGCAGCGTCAGAAAAAGGGTGGATTGACGAAGAAAAAGTCGTTCTTGAGATGCTCACTGGGGTTAAACGAGCTGGGGCAGACATGATTACGACGTATCATGCTCTGGAAGCCGCACAATGGTTAAGCGCTCACTAATAAAGTTTTATAGAATAATATAAAAAAATCTGACACAATGTTTTTAACCGAGATGGTTTCCGTTAAAATGGTTCAATCAGAGAGGTTGCCTTGACTGCCTCCCTTAGGGAGAGATTTCTGAATGAAGAATGTTCTTGGAATGATTTTGGCCGGAGGAGAAGGCAGACGCCTTTATCCCTTGACCAGGGATCGCGCGAAACCTGCGGTTCCCTTTGGCGGCAAATACAGAATTATCGATTTTGTCCTGAATAACTTTGTCAATTCGGATATCTTTAAGATTAATGTCCTGACCCAGTTTAAGTCGGATTCCTTGAACAAGCATATTACCCGGGCCTGGCCCATGACCCCCATGTATCACCAATACATTGATTTGATTCCGGCTCAAATGAGAACCGGTGGGGCTTGGTATCAAGGCACCGCGGATGCGATCTATCAGAATTTGAATTTGATTAATGATGAAAACCCCGAATTTGTGGCGGTCTTTGGGGGCGATCATATTTATAAAATGGATATTCGCCAAATGTTGGCGTTTCATCAGGAAAAAGAAGCTGATTTAACCATTGCTGCCATTCCGGTTCCGGTAGAAGAGGCCACAGAATTCGGTGTGATTGAGATTGACTCGGATTATCGGGTGATAGGTTGGCAGGAAAAGCCACGGCACCCCAAAGAAATTCCTGGCAGACCAGGATGGGCCTTGGCTTCCATGGGCAATTACATTTTTAATCGGCGGGTGATGGTGGAAGAAGTGGTGGCCGATGCGGAGAATGAAAACTCCAGCCATGATTTCGGTAAAAACATTATTTTATCCATGTACCCGCATCGTCAGGTGTATGTTTATGACTTCGATCAAAATCACTATGAGGGTATGGAGCCTCAGGAACGGGGCTATTGGCGTGATGTCGGGAATATTGACGCCTATTGGGAATCCAATATGGATTTGGTCTCTGTTTCGCCTGTTTTTAACTTATATAATCCCAAATGGCCGATTCGAACCTATTCTTATCAAGCGCCGCCTGCGAAGTATGTTTTTGCCGATGAGGATCGCCGCGGATACGCCACGGATTCCTTGGTGTGTGATGGCTGTATCATCAGTGGTGGCCGATTAAATCGCTGCGTCTTATCGCCTTATGTGAGAATCAATAGTTTTTCAGAGATTGAGGATTCTATCTTAATGCATGGCGTGAATGTAGGGCGCCATGCGAAGATTCGACGCGCCATTATTGATAAGGGCGTCGATATTCCGCCTCATGCCCAGATTGGGTTTGATCCGGAAGAGGATCGGGCCAGGGGTTTTTATGTCTCTCCCGGTGGCATTACGGTCTTGGCCAAAGACACCAAAATCAAAGCCCGAGAGCTGGTAACTTAACGTAGGCAGAGTTCCTGGACATGGACGAGCGGCAGGATCTGATTAAAGCCTTCTGCCTGGCAAAGTTCATTTGCCGGAGTCATCACGGCAGCCGTACCGGCAGCGATTCCCATCTTTAAGACATCGGCTAAATCGGCATGCGCCAGTAGGCCTTTAATCATACCGGCAACCATGGAATCGCCAGCGCCAACCTTGCTCAGTACGGGGACATCGGGCGCTTTTGCCATAAAGACATGATCTTTACTGATTAAATAGGCCCCTTCTTTTCCCAAAGAGGTGACCACCACTTCAACCAGGCCTTGCTTAATCAGGGATTGACCGGCTTCGATGATATCGTTTTGATTGGCGATAGGTTTACCGAAAAGCCGCTCCAATTCAAACTGATTGGGTTTAATCATATAGGGTTTTGCTTGCAGGCCTTCTTTTAAGACATCCCCATCTGCATCCAAAATGCAGGGAATGCCTTGTGCTTTTACCCGTTCAATAATTTTACGCATACAACTGGTGGTTAATCCAGGCAACAGGCTGCCGCCCAGAGAAAACCACTGAACTTCCTTGGGGATGGATTGGATTTTCGCCATCATCAAATCTTCTTCGCCATCTTTCAGCAATCCGCCCGGGGCACTCACTCTAAGCTGTTTATGGGTGCTCAACTCCGTAATAATGGAATTAATTCGGGTTGAGGCTTTGGTTTCAATAAAATCAAAGTGAACGCTCTCTTCTTTTAATATGGTTTCAAGCCATCCTCCGGTGTTGCCGCCCGCAAAGGCCCATGCGGTATTTTCAACGTCCAGGCGGGTCAATACCCGACTGACATTGATGCCTTTTCCGCCCGCCTGAAAAAAAGCGTTCTGGGCACGCAAGGTATCTTCCAGCCTGAGAAAGGGCACCTGCATAATATAATCAATAGAGGGGTTAAGGGTTAATGTAATAATCATGAGCGGTATTTTCCAAGCCTTGTGATCTCACTGACTCCTGCATTTTACCTGAATCCATGTCCGTCAAAAACCCTCAAGCGATTCAATAAGGTTTAAGAATTTTTTTAGAGGAAGGTTACCCCGGGATGAATTTGAAACAAATTTCTCATGATCCAGGTCTGTTTTGATCAATTTCGTCAAGTTGAGGCCCTAATGGTTTGGGTGAAGTGGCTTTTTGGTTAAGAAACGTTTCAATTTTGCTTAAACTAGCAAAATTTCGGGAAAAGTAGTTTTAAAACCTCTATAATGGCTATATACAAATCTAAGGAGCGGCATAATGACCAACACGGATTTGGAGCTACAATCGGAAGATTTGATTTTGTCCCTGGACAGCGTAGAAAAAGAAACGCCTGGTTTTGTGAAATCCCCATCAAAAGAGGTTCATACCGGACAATACGCAAAAGTCCTGGCATCTGCCTATATTCAATTTACCGCTGAAGGTGGCTCCTTAGGAGAGTTGGAATCCGTTCAAAATTTTATCGCGTTGTCAGAATTGCACCGGGATCTCGAGGATCAAGCAAAATTATTTCTGCAACAGGAGGTTTCATTTATTTATGAAGGGCAACCGTTAGGGCCTTTATTGCTTCGGTTCTCCGCTTTTCGCCTTTCACAGATTAGCCAACTGTTTTATTTCGCATCCCTCGAGAATCAGCCTAAGTCCATTTTAGAAGATTTGAAACAGGTGATTCAGCAACGTCAAGAAGAGTACGAGTTGCTGTTGAAATACCTTTAGCGGGGTTTTTCCGCCAAGTAGAACTACTCTATCAGAGCGTAATTATTTACATATTTCAAAAAAAATTATGCTTTTGTTTGGCTCACAATTCTCTCATATTCGAATAAAATCGAATGTGAGGAATGACGCTTTTGATCCGTCGCTCGAAAAATCTTCGGTTTTAGGTATAATTGTCATGATCAAAATTTGAGTTTTCAGAAAAGCTGGTTATTAAATCTAACATGCCATGTTGTATCGTTTATGGTTTCATAAATGTGATAAAGGTTGTTGGGTCACTTGTGTTAGCACTACAATATGAACACCCTATACAAAGACTTGTGACGATTTTGTGGTGAATCGTTCTATGTTAAACTATTTCAGATGAGGAGTCTAAATCTTTTGAGAATGTTACCTCATATTCTGATTTTTGAGTCAAGCGATGAGATTCAGCAAAAACTCACTGCAGGGTTTGCTAAGGATTTAAACATTTCACCGAACATTCGGTCGATTAACAAAGTTGACGTTTTCAAAACGATTTTTCAAGAGATTTTGCCGGATCTGGTTATCTGGGATCTGGCTTTTCAAGCAATCGATTTAACATTGATCGGGATGCTTCAGGATATGAAGGAGACTCAACCCAATGTTTCTATGGTGTTCCTTGAAAATCAAGACTCATTGCCTGATTTGAAACGAAAATTAAAGGAACTTGGGGAAAATGTGCTGTTTATGCCCCGTGATGGCTCATGTTTACTTTCGGCTGTTACCCAAGATTTTCGTTATGAAGCCTTAAAGGCATCTCTTGCCCAGGAACGGGAAACAGCAGAATATTATTTGGATGTTTCCAGCGGCATTATTCTGGGGTTGGATACCGATTTCAATGTATGCCTTATCAATACGAATGGTGCTGCCATCTTAAATTATCCCAGGGATGAGATTATTGGTAAAAACTGGGTTGAGACATTTGTTGCGCCTCAAGATCGGGCGTCTTTCAAGTCTGTATATTCTGGTTTCTTATCTCGCCGAAACGATACTCCTCCTGAATATGAATACTGGGTTTTATCCTCTGACGGCGTTGAAAAATTGATCTCTTGGCATGATTTTCGGATTCGTTCGGATAACGATGGCGTCGTGGTTTTAAGCTCCGGGGAGGATATTACGGAGCATCAAATAGTTCAACGTCGCCGGGAAATTTTCGTTTCGACCTTAACCCATGACCTTAACACGCCTATCCGGGCGGCGACACAAGTACTTGAATTATTTTTAGCCGGTAACTTTGGGCCGATTACATCGCAACAGCAGGGTATTTTAAATGAGGTGCTTCAGTCCAACCGGTTTATGCAGCGAATGGTGGACAGTTTACTTGCGATTTACCGATACGAAGATCATCGAGTCGAGTTGAACTTCCAAATAGCTGATCTGAATCAACTGATTCAGTCGATTGTTGAGGTTGATATTGCCGAACAGTACCGAGAGAAAAACCAGAAAGTGGTCTTGAATCTGGCCAACAATCTGCCTCGGATCTGTATGGATATGACTGAAATCCGCCGAGTTCTTGATAGTTTGCTGCGCAATGCGATATTTTTCTCTTCGGAAGGGGCGACCATTCAGGTTTCGACGAAGATTGTCGGAAAAGAGATTCAAGTGAGCGTGGAAGACACAGGCCGTGGCATTGAGCCGGAAATGCTGAAGGTCTTGTTTAATCGATACAGCGGCGTGGCTAAAAAGTTTCGTCAAGTCGGAACCGGTCTTAGCTTGTATCTTGCCAGGCAGATTGTAGAAGCCCATAATGGCCATATTGAAGTTGAAAGTACCCTGGGTAAAGGAAGCCGGTTTTATTTCACCTTGCCGCTTCAAACTGAAAAAAGCCCTTGCGCAACCGAAGAGAGAGCCAAAGCGGTTGCTCAATAGGTCCTTTATTCTATTTTATTGACTACGGACGCTATTGGTACTGTTTGCCTCGTTCTTTAAGTTTGGATACTGATAATTGTTTCCCTTTTGAATCAAACTTCTGCTTTGAAGGTATTGCGTGGATTTTCCTGCAATCATCTGTTCTAAAACCGCTTCGGCCGTGACCAATTGTGGATCGGCATCCTGTTTCGCACCATGGGCCTGGCCATATCCTTCGTCAGGCATTTTAACCTGGATATCCGGTAAAATCCCTATCTTGTTGATATCGGTTCCATCCGGCGTTAAATATTTTGCCGTGGTAATATTCACGCCCGCACCGCCGGATAGAGGATTAATTTCCTGGACTAGTCCTTTACCATAGCTTTTTTCACCCACCAGGATTGCCCGGTTGTTATCTCGTAACGCCCCGCTTAAGATTTCACTTGCGCTTGCGCTGCCGCCATTAATCAAAACCACCAGAGGTTTATGGGTTACCAGGAACCCGGGACCGGCAGTAATGGTCTCCTCATAGCCGTCTCTATCGACTGTGCTGACAATATCCCCTTGATCATAAAAGTAATTGGCGATAATGGCGGCATTAATTAGGAGTCCGCCAGGGTTGTCCCTGAGGTCTAGAATGTATCCTTGCTTTTTGCCTTCTTTTTCGAGGGCTTTTTTGACTTCAATACTGGCATTTTGGCTTAAAAATGAATTCAGGCGAATGTAGCCGATATTGGATTTAATCGGTAAAGGTGGATTGACTGAGACAGACTTGATTTTAATTTCATCACGCATAACGGCATAGACTTTTGGGGGGAGATTGTCCCGTTTGACCAATAATTTAACCTGAGTCCCTTTTTTCCCACGGATCTGCTGAGAGGCATCCTGGATCGTCATCCCTTGGGTGCTTTGGCCATTGATTTTCAGGATGCGATCGTGGGCTTTTAAACCGGCTTTATCGGCAGGTGAACCTTCGATGGGTGAAATGATGACCAGATCATTTTTTTCAGGACCGATCACAACCCCGATGCCATAAAGCGTTGATTTAATCGAGCTTTTTTCCTCTGAAAACTCATCAGGTGGTAACAGCCGTGTGTACCGATCATTGAGACTGGCTAGCATGGTTTTAATGGCCTCGTAGGAATCACTTTTATTCGCCATCGCCCTGTCATAACGATGTCGCCATATGAGCCAATCCTGACCATTGGTTTTTGGATCGACATACTCCTTGCGAATCAGTTGCCAGACCTGATCGTAAAGATTCTGCGGCGCATCATTCGCAAATGAAACCGGCGTGAGCACTACGCCAAACAGCAGAAAAATCAGGCCGAACGCTTTTATAAAGCTCAAGGTCATCCATTTTTTAATGCCCATAATCTTTATGATGGCCCTCCCCTTCTGGCATCGATCATTTATTTCGACAGTATAAACCCCATTAGGTTCTTCAGATAGTAGCAGATACGGCTACTATCAGGCCTATTCAATGATAAATTGTCTAGAAGTCGACGCTATTCCAAAGACTTCAGCATAAAAGATCAATGCGTCAAGACCGCATTGCCTAAAATTTCACTGAAACAACGCAATGAATTGGATAAAATCCTTGTCCATCGATTTTGATCGAACTCAAAAATTCCTTATGATCCTATGTGATCCTCTATAAGATAGGGAACATCAGAATACCGGATTTATGAATTCGCGTTATCGTTGGTCAACAGGAATATACTGTTGTCCTCTAGGGCCATCATAGAGCGAATTAGGCCTGATAAGGCTTTTCTTTCCTAAAGATAGTTGCTCCATGGCATGGGCTGACCATCCAACCACACGAGCGGCCGCAAAAAGTGGGGTATAAAGCTCAATGGGAATCCCCATCAGGTAGTAAAGATAAGCCATATGAAAATCAACGTTAGGATAAAGATGTTTTGCCGCCATCATCTTTTTCTCAATGGCATCAGCCATGTCATACCACTTCATGTCGTTATGTTGGCGACTGAGTTGCTCCGCCATTTTTTTCAGGATGGGCGCGCGGGTATCTCCGTTTTTATAAAGCGCGTGCCCAATGCCCATAATCGGCTTGCCTTGCGCCAGCGCGTTATCAATCCAGGCATCCACATTATTGACAGAGCCAATATCAAGAAGCATCCGCATGACTTCCTGATTGGCGCCGCCATGAAGTGGCCCCTTCAACGTGCCGATAGCCGAAGTGATGGCTGAGTACAGGTCGGATTGCGTAGAGGCGGTCACACGAGATGAGAAGGTGGACGCATTAAAGCCATGCTCTGCATAAAGCAGCATGGTGGCATTAAAAACTTGCGCGGTCAGCGGATCCGGCTTTTGGCCTGTCAGCATATACAGAAAGTTTTCGGCTTGATTCAGGCTGGGATCCGGCTTGATGGGTTTTTGGTGATGAGAAATCCGATAGGAAGCTGCGATGATCGTGGGGATTTTCGCAATTAAACGGATGGCTTTTTCCTGGTTGGCCGCCGGATCGTTTTTTCCGGCATCGGGATCGTGGGGACCCAGCATGGAAACATAGGTTCTTAGGACATCCATCTCATCACTGTTGTCAGGCAGTGTGTGATTGAGCATCGCGTTCAGGACGGGAGTCGGTAAATCGCGTTGGCTTCTGAGTTTTTGCTCGAATTGGCCCAATTCTGATTTATTGGGCAATTTTCCATTGAGAAGCAGATAGGAAACCTCTTCAAAACTGGCGTTATTGGCAACCAAATCCCGAATATCATAACCACGATAAATCAGGCTATGCAGATTGGGATCCACTTCGGCGACTGAGCTGACGCCAGCAACGATTCCTGCGAGTCCGGGAACAAAAGTTGTCCTGGGATCCGGAAGCGCATCAGGTTGGGCTTTTGGAGTTGGCGTATCTCCTCCAAACCGGACAGGTTGAGACTTTTTTTGTAAGCGGTTTGCGGCCATTGCCACGACATTGGGTCTAAGTGCAACAGGTTGCATGAGTTTACCTCCCCTACTCTATCAAGATAAGAGAGAAAATAGCATAAAAGTCTGTTTTAAAGTAATAAAATGTATCTAAATTTAAAGTTAGACCATGATTTTATTGGGTTTGGAAAATGTCAGTGGCCTTGATCTTTACGGGATGGGGCACGGAGAAAAAAACGAATTTACTTCGTATATGGCCTTGTTCAAAGCCATCATTTCGAATCAGGATGAGTCGCTTCGGAATGTATGGTTTTATGATCGCACCTAGGGATTGAAGTCTTTATGAGAAGCCGGTGCCATGTAGGCTTGGGTGCGCGGTTGAAACCTGATTTTTGCTGGAATTTATAGGCTATACTCTATTAAACCCTCACGTGTCGGATTTAATCACGAGGCGTAAAGTCTAAATTGAAATAGAGTGGGTGGAGAGAATAAGGGATGGATATTAAAAGGCAGATATTGGAGTGGCTTACAAAGCCATTCAATCATAATTTTTGTCATCATCCATGGCTAAACATGGTTAACGGTAAAGTATTTTGCCATATTTGCAGTGAATTTGTGCAAATTCACTGGGGGTTTGTTTACTGTAAATTTTGCGATCACCGCCATATCCCCACTTTAGATCGTCTAGATAAGCTGAAGCCCAAATATGAGACCTGCTCTTTTTGCGGGCAATCGGGTTACTATGTCCGGATCAGGGACCAAATCAAACCCAGCGAATTGCCCTATGCCCTCTGTCTCAAATCCAAATGGAACCCTGACTCAGGGCACACAGTTAGGGGCCATCAAAAAGAGTATTCAAGCTGGGTTGAGGCGGATGTGATTCAAAAGCGGGAGTTTAGAGGCTTTCAAAGTGTCTTTGATGTGTCCCCATTTCAATGGCAAGCCCCTTATAACCCCTCAAAGCCGAAGGCTTATCGGCAGTTCTGTAATTTTACAGCAGTTAATGGATACCAACGATTTTATCAGCCTAAAAAATCTTCCTAAAGCACTGAATGATAAGCCATTGACATCAAGACCCGTTGGAGTAGTCCCAACAGAAAAAAGAGAAGCATCGGTGAGAAGTCAATTCCCCCAATCGGTGGAATTAAGGCCCGGAAGGGGGCCATGATTGGCTCTGTAACGTTGTATAACAGTTTAAGAGGCTGTTCATACCAATTTGCCCGCGGGGCTATCCAGGACATCAAAATGCGGATAAACAGCAAAATCAAAAACAAATTGATCAGCTGGGCTAAAAAACTAAAGATATTAAACATTTCCGAGATATCCTTTACGACTTATGTTCATTCAATAGGAGCATTATTGTCCAATATCAACGGGAATGGGCCAGGACATTACCACAACCGCAATTTTGACGTTCTGAAGGCAATAGCTCAATTAATCGGTATAACAAGGTCTTTAAATTCTCGTTGTTGGCTGCGAAGACCTTTAAGACCTCTTCATGGCTGACAGGCTCAATGCCGGGAATACCGGTATCATAGTCGGTAATTAATGAGATGTTGACGACGCACATCTCCAGTTCTCGCACCAGGTGGGCTTCAGGATATTGGGTCATATTGATGACTTCCCAACCCTGGCTTCTGTACCAGTTGGACTCCGCCCGAGTACTGAATCGGGGGCCTTGGATGACAGCCACGGTGCCTTCCGGATGGTATTGAATGCCGGAGTCTTTCGCAGATTTGATGGCCAATTGTCTCATTTCCGGACAATAGGGATCCGCGGCGCTGACGTGGGTCACAATGGGGCCATCGTAAAAGGTGTCTTTTCTGCCATTGGTTCTATCAACATACTGATCGCAAATGACAAAGCTACCTGGACGAACAAACTTTTGGAGGCTTCCGGCGGCACAAGGGCTAATGACTCTGGAAACACCCAATTTTTTAAAGGCCCAAACATTGGCCCGGTAGTTAATCAAGTGAGGCGGTATGCCATGATTGGCGCCATGTCGGGGTAAAAATGCGACCCGTTTCCCTGCAACCGTTCCAATGGTGATTTCAGAACTGGTCATGCCATAAGGGGTTTCGACCTGAACCGTTTCAGGCGCTTCTAAAAACTGATAAAATCCTGATCCGCCGAATACGCCGATTTCTGCTTGAACCGATGACATGCTACGCCTCTTCTACTTGCTTTTATCAATAGATTCCATTCTATATGGTCTTAAAGGAAAAGTAGCAACTTTTCAAGCAAAAGCCTTGATTGCGAGATGCCATGACTTCCAGTTAGATCTTAGAACCTATTCGAGAAATATTCAGGGTGGAGTAGATGTGAGGAGCCTAGCGAAACGTAGTGAAGCGTTATAAATAATTTTACGGCTCACAACGAGGCACGCTTGCCGAGTTGGGTAGAGAACCGGAGTCTACAGATAGTAAATGAGGCTTCGAGTACCACAGCGACAACGCAGATACCCGTCATGGATGTTTCTCGAATAGGTTCTTAGCCGGGCGCTCGCATTAACAAATGTAAAGCATCCATGAAAAGCTGGCTCTTGATCTTTACATTATGTTTTTGAGACAATTTGTCAAGCCATTTTTCACGGAACCCATGGCGACAAAACCCTCTGGCTAGAAAAAATTTTTCCTTTTGTGTATCCTTTGTGTTAGAGTACATAAAATTAATCATCAGGTTAGACAGCCCGTAAATAAGCAATTAGATGGAATAGGTAGGATGGACAAACCCGACAATCAACAAAGAAGACGTGCTTCTGGTGGCACAAGTCAAAAAGGCGAAGCTCAAAACGCAGCTTCAAAAGGTGATGCTGCTGCTGAAGGCGCTCCATCAGCTGATTGGAAAGAAAAAGTGATTCAAATCCGCCGGGTAACCAAGGTTGTCAAAGGCGGTAAAAAACTGAGTTTTAGAGCCGTTGTTGTTGTTGGAAACGGCGAAGGCCAGGTTGGCTTAGGTATCGGTAAATCCAGCGAGGTTATCGGCGCCATTCAAAAAGGTGTCGCTGCTGCCCGTAAGGCGCTTATTACAGTACCTATTCATAAATCTACCATTCCTCATGCCATTGATGCCAAGGCTGGAAGCAGTCTGGTTGTGCTGAGACCGGCGTCCAAAGGGACCGGTGTTATTGCGGGTGGTGCGGCACGTGCGGTTCTTGAACTTGCCGGTGTTGAAAACATTTTATCCAAATCCCTCGGTTCCAACTCGCCTTTGAACGTTGCCCGGGCTACAATTAAAGGACTTTCTCAACTGAGAACCTTTAAACAAATTGCTGACGCCCGTGGTTTGAACGTCAAAGAAATGATTATGTAGGAGTACAGTCCCATGGCGTCACGTAAAGTTAAAGTTAAACTGGTTCGCAGCCTGATTGGCCGTCCGGAGAAACACCGGAAAATCGCAACAGCCCTTGGCTTATACAAGGTAAACCAAGTTGTCGATCATTTTGAAACGGAAATTATTACCGGGATGATCCAAAAGATCTCTCACCTTATTCAAGTGGAGGTTGCATAACCATGGCCCCTAAGAAGTCTGCCGAAAAAGAAGCTCAACGGCTTTTATTAACCGATTTACGCCCTGCCAAAGGCGCCACGAAGGACCGTTTAAGAGTTGGCCGTGGCCGCGCCTCAGGTGCCGGTAAAACCTCTAACCGTGGACATAATGGTGAAGGCCAGCGTTCCGGTTTGAGTTCAAAACGTGGGTTTGAAGGCGGTCAAATGCCTTTGTATCGTCGTTTGCCTCGTATTGACGGGTTTGAGCTGATCAACCGCCGTTGTTGGCTTGAGTTGAATGTCGAAGATTTGGCTGAATATCTCCTTTCCAGCGAAGACACATTGACTTATGCCCGCCTTGAAGAGTTGGGTGTCTTCAACCCGAATAAATACGATGGGATTCGTATTTTGGGTAACGGCGAATTAAAACGCAAGGTGAATGTGGAAGCCCACTATGTGACCCCAGGCGCAAAAACCAAAATTGAAGCGGCTGGTGGCTCCGTAAAGCTTGTCAATCACGCCGAATAGGTTACAAAGAGACAACAATACGATAGGGAACAATTTTGTCAAAGGCAGTACCTCGCATTCCCAGTAAAGATGATTTAGTTGCCATTTGGCAGGCTTCTGGTCTTAAGGAAAAACTCATCTTTACGTTTCTGATGATATTGGTTTTTCGTATGGCAGCCCATATCCCGATTTGGGGTGTTGATCCCCAGATCTTCGCCAGCAGCGCGGCAGCGCAGTTTATTGGCATTCTGGATATGTTTTCAGGTGGTGCTCTAGGGCGCTTATCGATTGCAGGGCTTGGGATTGGTCCTTACATTACCGCATCCATCATCATTCAGCTTCTCACTGTGGTCATTCCTCACCTTGAAAATCTTCAAAAGGAGGAAGGGGAGCAAGGTCGCCGCAGGATTGCTCAATATACCCGTTATCTCACAGTGGGTTTGGCCTTGATGCAATCCAGCATTATCGTGAACTTCATTATCAAATTTGGGGCCGTTCACCCAGGAATTAACATTCCCATGTTTGTGGTCTTGGGCGTTTTGACCATGACTGCCGGTGCTGTTTTCAGTTTATGGATTGCCGAGCTGATTACGGAACAAGGTGTGGGTAACGGTGGTTCGCTCTTAATCTTTATTGGGATTATCTCCAGGCTCCCTGTGACTTTTGGTCAAATTGGCGCCGCTGCAGCCTCTGGAACTCCGATGCAATCCTTCATGCTGCTAGTAACACTCTTTGTCTTCTTATGTACTGTCGCCTTTGTCGTGGTGCTTCAGGATGCAGAGCGAAAAGTCTTTATTGTCAGCGCCAAACGTCAGGTGGGAAACAAGATATATGGTGGTCAGAACACCTATATTCCCTTTAAGATTAACCCCGGTGGCGTGTTACCCATTATCTTCGCCTTCTCTGTTTTGGCCTTTCCCGTGACCTTAATCAATATGGCCATCAGGGGTAGTGCCAATCTGGGCGTTTTTGAGCCGATTGTTCTCTTTTTGAGCAAGTACCTGACCAGTGGCGGCTGGATGTACATTGCCCTGGAAGTGCTGTTAATCTTCTTCTTTACGTTCTTTTATGCCTCCATTACGCCAGGGATGCAACCCCGGGAAATCGCAGATAATTTGAAGAAATACGGCAGTTCTATTCCCGGCATTAAACCGGGTCGTCCCACAGCTGAGCTATTGCAAACCATTCTGGCAAGAATTACCTTTATCGGAGCGGCCTTTATGTCGATTCTGGCATTGGTTCCCAACGTCGCCGAAGCTGCTTTGGGGCAATCTACAGGGGTTCTGATGTTTCGCGGTTTGGGAGCCACTTCGTTGATTATTCTCGTCGGCGTTGCGCTGGATTTTGTCAATCAAATTAAGGTGCATTTGTTAGCTCGGCAGTATGAAGGATTTTTAAAGCCATGACCAGCGATAGAAAAGTATTTATCCTGCTTGGGGCACCTGGCGTTGGGAAAGGAACTCAAGCACAGCGGATTGCTTCTTTATACCACTTGTACCATATTGATACCGGGCAGGCTTTAAGAAATGAAATCGCCTCTGGTTCTGAGTTGGGACAAACGGCTAAGAGTTATGTGGATAAAGGCGAACTGGTTCCCTTTGATCTGGTCATGCAGGTGATTAAAGCTGCCATGTTGCGTGTCTCTGACGAGAAGCGCGGATTTCTGTTTGACGGGTTCCCCCGAAACGAAGCCCAGGCAGAAGGCCTGACTGAAATATTAAATGAGATTCATTTGCATATTGATGCGGTTCTCTATCTGGAGACGCCGTTCTCCGTTTTGATGGATCGACTGGCTTACCGTGTCACCTGTAGCAAATGTGACATTAAGTTCAACCTGAAGCTGAATCCCCCTAAGAATGAGCATGTTTGCGATGCTTGTGGCGGAGAGTTGGTGACCCGAAAAGACGATCGACCTGAGGTCATTGAGAACCGTTTAAAGGCGTATGAAACGGAAACATCTCCATTGATTGAATACTACAGCCATAAAGGCTTGTTAAAAAGTATTGATGCCAATCAGCCAATTGATACGGTCACACAAAAGATCCAGCAGGAATTGGATCTGTATTTTAAGCCCTCAGGTAAAATGCTGGTATGACCAAAGCCATTTCCAGGAAAAGCCGTCACGAGATTTTATTAATTCAGGAGGCTGGCCGAATCGTTGCTGATACCTTGACATACCTTTCTCAAATCGTTGAACCGGGTATGTCGACGCTGGATTTGGATCAAATTGCCGAGGACAGAATTCGTAAGGCAGGTGCATTACCCACATTTAAGGGATATCATGGATTTCCGGCGACTTTATGTACTTCTGTCAATGATGAAGTGGTTCATGGCATTCCACGGCCGGATAAAATCCTTAAAGATGGTGATGTCATTAGCATCGACTGTGGCGCGACTTATAAGGGTTTGGTGGGAGATTCAGCCATTACCGTAGGAGTTGGGAAGATTACGGATGATTTAAAACAGCTTTTAGAAGCCACCGATGCGTCTTTGCATGCGGGCATCGGCAAGATGGTTGCCGGTAATTTCTTGGAAGATATCTCAGCGGCGGTTGAAGATGTGGGTAAGACCCATGGCTATGGGATTGTTCAAAATTATGGCGGCCACGGTGTTGGACGTCAGCTTCATGAAGAACCCTTTTTACCCAATTACCGAATAGGTCAAAGAGGCCCGGAATTGAAGCCTGGTGTGGTTTTGGCCATTGAACCCATGTTTAACCTGGGGACGAAAGAGGTTAAAACGTTAAGTGACAACTGGACGGTTGTGACACAAGACGGCTTGCCATCGGCCCATTTTGAGCATACAGTTATAGTGACCGAAAACGGTCCCATCATTGCAACGGAACGGAAATCATAAATCCATGGGTAATAAAGACGTTATTGAGCTGGAGGGAACCATTCAAGAGTCGTTACCAAATGCCATGTTTCGTGTCGAACTGGAAAATGGTATTGTTATCTTGGCTCATATTTCTGGTAAAATACGGAAGAACTTTATTCGTATTCTGCCAGGAGATCGGGTGAAAGTGGAGCTAACCCCTTATGATCTGACCCGTGGCCGAATTACCTACCGAATGAAATAATAAGGAATCAGGTGTCATGAAGGTTAGAACGTCTGTTAAACGCATTTGTGAAAAGTGCAAAGTCATCCGTCGTCGTGGACGGGTTGCCGTAATTTGTGATAATCCCAAGCATAAACAACGGCAAGGATAAATTTAGACAGCATTCAATTAAAAGCAGCATTTTAACCAAGATGCTGCTTTTTAAATGCAAAATGATAAGCGCTAGAATTAAATTTTAATCTCCGTTGGATTTTCTCCAAAGAAAAACCCCAGTTTTTAAGCTGGGGCTGTAAGTCCTAAGAGTGGAAGTAGAAGAGTTGAATCACATTGCTATTATCCGGAGAGAAGATTTTTTTGTTTACTACCGACTCCGGCTATCTTTCAACAACAGATACTGGGAGATGGGCGTAAATGGGCTGTTAGATGGGCCAATCGTTTCATCGATGCAGCAAAATGATGACGCGATAATGTAAAGAATTGCTTAACATTGAGTCAAAACTGCATTGATGATGATCCCTCGAAGTGAGCAAATTCGACAAATGTAGACCAAAATGCGCCGGTTTGTGGTATAAACAAGTATCCTGAGATCAGACAGGCCTTTTGGTGCGTCATTAGTTCAGATCTTGTAAAACGTTTTCTAGCGTGTAAGATTGTTAGATAGTTTGGACACAATAATTAAAGGAGATTCATTTTTCATGCCTGCCGCAACCTTGCAAGAGTTACTGGAAGCCGGTGTTCACTTCGGCCATCAAACCAAACGATGGAATCCCAAGATGAAACCCTACATCTGGGGGGAACGAAACGGGATTTACATTATCGATTTGACTAAAACCACCCAACTCTTGTCGGAAGCATATGAAGCTGTTAAAAAAGCGGCCTCCCAAGGCAAGAAAATCGTCTTTGTCGGCACCAAAAAACAGGCCAGCGACATTGTTCAGGAAGAAGCTGAACGCTGCGGCGCCTATTTCATCAACCGGCGCTGGCTCGGTGGAACCTTGACCAATTTCGAGACGATTCGTACCCGAATCAACAAGCTCAGAGAGCTGGAAGAAATGAAAAACAGCGGCCATTTTGATCGCTTGCCTAAAAAAGAAGTGGCTGTTCTCTCTCGTCAGCTTCATAAACTTGAAAAGTCTTTAGGTGGCGTTAAAGATATGCGCGGCATGCCGGATCTGCTTTTCATCGTGGATCAAAAACGCGAAATCAACGCGGTTTTGGAAGCCAATAAAGCTGGTGTTCCGGTTGTTGCGGTTGTGGATACCAATTGCGATCCTCAAAACATTGATTATGTCATCCCCGGTAACGATGATGCCATTCGGGCCATCCGTCTGATCACCAAAACCATTGCGGATGCGATTTTGGAAGGTAAGCAACAGCGGAATCCCGAATTGGAAAAAGCCATGATGGAAAAAGCCTCTGATGCGGAGCAAGCCCCTCAACAGGAAGAATCCTCAGAAGTACAAAGTGAAGCCTTGGCAGAAGTTCAAGAGCAGCCTGTTTAATTGTCGCTTTATTTTTGAGGCGGCAGGATAAGCGAGACAGCATAAAACGTTGATTATCCTGCTTCTGATGAACAGGGTGTTTCCTCACAAGGTCAAAAATGATTAGGAGATTAAGGAACGTGACGGCTATGACAACGCAAATTTCGGCCAGTATGGTCAAAGAACTACGTGAAAAAACCGGCGCCGGTATGATGGATGCCAAAAATGCGCTGGTGGAAGCACAAGGCGATATGGAAAAGGCCGCTGAGCTGCTTCGGCAGAAGGGCGTTGTGACAGCCGAAAAGAAAAGCGGTCGCGCGGCTGCTGAAGGCGTGATTTCCGCTAAAGTTTCCGCAAACGGCAAAGAAGGCGTTTTGCTGGAACTCAATTGCGAAACGGATTTCGTTGCCCGTGGCGAAGCTTTCCAAACTTTGGTTCAACAAATCACGGACCAGGCTTTAAGTTCCAAGGCAACCGGCGCTGAAGCGTTGTTGCAGGAAAAAAGCGCAGCCGAACCCGATAAGACCGTTGAAGAATTGATTAAAGATCGCATTGGCGTGATTAAAGAAAACATCAATCTTCGCCGTTTAACCCGCTATGCGTTAACCACGCCCGGCTGGATCCAATCCTACATCCACATTGGCAGCAAGATTGGCGTTCTGTTGGAGCTTCAAACCGGTGCTGAAAACCCTGCTCATGCCGAAGCCTTGAAAGAGCTGGCAAAAGATTTAACCCTTCATATCGCCAGTGTTTCTCCGGAATATGTTCATCGCGAAGAGATTCCGGCTTCAGTGATTGAAGAAGAAAAGCGTATTGAGATGGGCAAAGAAGATCTTCAGAAGAAGCCCCCTGAAATTCGGGAAAAAATTGTGTCTGGCCGGATAGACAAGCTCCTGGCGCAACGCGTCTTCTTGGAGCAGCCTTTTGTGAAAAATCCTGAAAAAACCATTGCAGAGTTGTTGAAAGATAAGTCTACCGAGCTGGGAACCCCCATTTCAGTGACCCGCTTTACACGCTACCTCTTGGGTGAAGGTGTCGAGAAAAAACAAGACAACTTTGCTGAGGAAGTGATGGCACAAATCAAACATTAAGGATTACCGAAAATGAATGTGCCTGTGAAACCGGAACCTATGACAAGCCCCTCACCTGAGCTTCAGGATGAGGGGTCTATTTCATTAAAATACAAACGCGTGCTCCTGAAGATTAGTGGCGAAGCCTTAATGGGTGACCAGGGCTTTGGCATTAAGGCCGAGGTGATTGAAACCATTGCTGAGGAGATTTACAAAGGGATTCAGCTGGGCGCCCAGATTGCGGTTGTGGTAGGCGGTGGAAATATCTTCCGCGGGGTCCAAAACAGCGCCAAGCTGGGGATGGATAGAGCCGCAGCCGACTACGTCGGGATGCTGGCCACCATGATGAACAGCCTGATCTTGCAGGGCATCCTGAAAAAGCGAGGCCTGGAAATCCGGGTTCTCTCGGCCATCGCCATGGATCGGGTTGCAGAGCCTTACATTCGCTTGAGAGCCATTCGGCACCTGGAGAAATCCAGAGTGGTCATTTTTGGTGCTGGGACCGGGAACCCGTTTTTCTCGACAGACACCACATCCGCTTTAAGAGCTGCCGAGATTTCCGCTGATGTGATTTTGATGGCCAAGAACAATGTGGATGGGGTCTATGACAAAGATCCCAACAAATACCCGGATGCGCGAAAGTTCGACACACTCACCTATGATGAATTGATGCACAAGGATTTGAAAGTGATGGATCAAACGGCCGTTTCCCTTTGTAAGGATACCAAGATGCCGATTATTGTCTTTGATTTCTCAAAACAGGATGCGATTTCAAAAATTCTGACGGGTGAAACCGAAGGCACCTATATTGGCGCCAGTGAGAATACCTTGGTTCTCTAACGGCAAAAGGCCAAACGGCTCTAAGTTTAATCAAAAATGCCAGGAGGCTACTCCTGGCATTCTCTTAATTGAATTGGAATTTAGGGCTTAGTAGCCTCTGTCATCCCGGTGAATCTGACGATTCATGCGATTTTCTTCCCGGTTTAAGTGGTTTTGTTGCTGTTGGGTGATATGACCACCATCTCTTCTGGCGTCACGACGCTCTTGCCGGTGGATTGATTTATCTTCAGCCATCAGGTGATTATAGTTTCCACCTAAATGACCATGATCTTCTCGAAGTTCGTGTCTCATGTTGTTATCACGACCCAAGACTTCGGCACGGCGAGGATGTCGATGGGCAAACTGTCCTCTTGCAGCATGAGCGGTTGAAATCATGCTGGTGGCCATCAGGCCGCAAAGCGCAATGGCAAAAAAACTGGCAGTTGATTTTTTCATGGGGGTATTCTCCTATCAACGACAACTTCATAGTACTTATAGAATGAACTGGGTTTTAAAATTGATTTCCTGAACATGGTCATTCTGTCTCGAATGACTCAGCTTAAGTATAGCTTACGGAGGATTAGCCCGGGGTAATATAAATATAGTCCCTGGCTAATTGATCAGAAATTAAATCAGGCATCCACAAGCGATGCCAGAATGCTTTAAACGATTATTAAAGAGGGGTATAAAAACGGAAGTTGATGCGAATTGAACCCATTAAGCAGGTTTTCGCGGCCTGTTAATGGGTTAAAACGTCTCAAACAAAAGTATATAAGCGACATCTTTGCTAGAAAATCCACCTGGGCTGACTGATGCTCAATCAAGCGATCCGTCGATAGTCATAACAGGCAGAGATTAGCCCAGAAGATCCTCAAGGGCTCTTGCTTCTTGTTCAAGTCGGGGATTTTGGGTAGAGGTATTTTTTCGAATGTACTGACGCAAAGCTTCACGGATCAGTTCGCTTCTGGAACGTTGCTCTGTCTCTGCGACCTCATCAATTCGCTTCAGAAAATCATCTTTCATGGAAATGAGGACCCGGGCCATCGTTATTTTTCTCCTTGCTTGATTGAGCCGATATATACGGTCTAAATATGAGTATTATCTATTATAGCGTTTTTTTTTTCAAGGACTTTTAATAAATCGCTTACAAAGACTAGACCTTGGTTATCAAAAACACAACTATAACGTAATAATTAGAAATTTAAAATGTAAACTTAAAAATATATTTTAGTAAAATTTGAAATATGACAACCAATACAATATCGTTTAAACAATTTCAAACACGCTTTTTAAGGCATTAGCCATCTGTATCAATCGCTTTGGATACCTATTTTGCCATTTACATGGGCTACAATGAAAGGCACAAACAGAAATCATCGCATCACACACTAGGGAACCTCTGTTGAGGAAATTAATAAAATCCAAGATGCGGATACAGAGCCTATTGCGGCCATAAGCCGACTCTGGGCAGCCAGCACGGGTAAAACAAATTTTCCTCAACAGAGGTTAGGGATTTATCATTTCAATATTCTTTGTACACTAGAATAAAGAATCAGTGGAGACGTCTTAACGCATGCAAGCCTCTCAAGAAACCCATTCTAAAATGGTAATTAAAACATTTCCGGTTGGGCCTTTACAGTGCAACTGCACCATTATTGCTGATCCCATCAGTAAAGAAGCCATTGTGGTTGACCCCGGAGGCGATGCGGATAGAATCCTGGCGATATTGAATGAAGAAGGTTTCCAAGTCCGGCAAATCCTTCACACCCATGCCCACTTTGATCACTTCCTGGCGGCCGGAGCGATTCATGAAGCTACAGGTGCGCCGATTGCCTTACATCAAGCCGATCAGTTTCTTTGGGAGCATCTGGAGGACCAGTGCCGCCTGTTTAACATGTCTTTTGAGCCAGTTCCAAATCCAACCCATTGGCTTGAAGACGAGGAACCCATTTCAATCAGCCATTTAAAGGGAAAAGCGTTACATACACCGGGCCACACGCCAGGTTCCATGAGCTTTTGGTTTGACGATGAAAAGTTATTATTGGCTGGTGATACCTTATTTAAAGGCTCCGTCGGTCGGACAGACTTATGGGGCGGAGATTATCAAACCATTGAGCATTCTATCCGACACAAGCTTTACACGCTGGATGAAGCGACGAAAGTCGTGACAGGGCACGGACCTTCGACGACCATCGGCGAGGAGGTACGTCATAATGCCTTTATTCGTGGCATAGCCTGATTAGTACGAAGGAGCGGCTGAATAAGCCTCAAACTCAGAGGGCGTTAACGGAGGGACGGATGCAACCTGAAGGTTTTCATCGACATGTTTGGGGCTGGTTTGCCCGACCAAAGGGGCTAAAACACCGGGAGTTGAACGAACAAACTGAAGGCAGGCCTGTGCCGCCGTTGTGAGTCCTTTGAAGTGAAGCCCATGAATCTGATCCAATAATTGTCCTTGCAGTAACGGAACACTGGTGAAGACCCCGATGCCAAGTTTTTCACATGCCTCTAATGTCGAGTAAGGTTGACCGTTAATCCTTTGGTTTTTGAGGGTCATGGCTTCAGGCATGGCAAGATTATAAGGCAGTTGGATAAACCGAAAGCCATGAGACTCAACTCCGCCAACTTCTTCTGCAAGTTTAACCACCGCTTCCAGATCCAGATATTCTGAGGTAAGGTTTTGGGGCGTCCTGAAACAATTCCAGGTGGCAAGACCATAGAACCGAATCCGATTCTCTTGCCGTGCGGTTTCATAGAACTCAAAAGCAGCCTTTAGCTTATCAAAAAAGGCTTTTGTGCCAATCTGAGCCAGTTGGGATTCGGCGGCATTATGAAGATACATCAAATCCAAAGTCTGGAGGCCCAGATTATTGAGGCTCCGGCTCAGTTGATCCTCCAGAAAACGAGGGCTCATGGCGTGCATGCCGCCGACAATATCCTGTGGCTCTAGGATTCCGGATTGAATGTACTCCGTATAAAAATACTGCTGAAAGTTTTCCTGAACGACTGCATCCGGCGTTAAATAACCATTTTTAGAGCAGATAAACACCTCATCCCGCTGGATGGCGCCTTTTTCAATCAATTGCCCAATGGCCTGCCCGATTGCTCGTTCAGAGGCCTGGGCCCTGTAATTGATGGCCGTGTCCAGAACATTGATGGCCCCTGAAGACAGGGATCGTGTTGCGGCTTCTACGGTATCTGAAAAGGTTTTTTTATCCGGCTCACCCAGATAAGTCCCCATTCCCAGGCTGGTTAATGATAAGCCTTGAGGTAATGTTCTAAAATGCCCTTGGGCAATGTGATCCCTTCCCTCAAACCGGCTTTGATAACGTCTTGTCCCCTCAATACTGGCAGCCCCTTCAATCAGCTCTTTCATGGCGATACGCCCTCTTCTGATCTACAATAATACTCATCATATCCGAAAATCTTTTTTAGCCCATCGCCTTCTACAAGACATGTCCATAAAGCGATGATGACTCGGATGATATCGGCATAGACGGCTATGACTATCCTAAGCCACCCCTTAATTCCCATAAACTCTATCCGCAAGACATTTCGGGCCTTGAAATCCCGAAACTACAGACTTTACTTTATCGGGCAATTCTTCTCTCAATTAGGCACCTGGGTTCAACAGGTTGCCATGGGTTGGCTGGCTTACCACCTGGGAAATTCGGCGTTTCTGCTTGGCCTTATTGGTTTCTCCAGCCAGATTCCTGCGTTGCTGATCTCGCCATTCGCCGGTGTCATCGCCGATCGGTTTAATCGCCGGAAATGCCTGTTTCTGATTCAGATATTGGCTTTGATTCAGGCCATTCTCTTGGGCGGATTGACCTTGCTGCACTGGATAAATATCCCCATGATCGTTTTATTGAGCTTATTTCTAGGCGCCATTACTGCGATTGAAATGCCTGTTCGCCTCTCGTTTTTCAGTGAGTTGATTGATGATCCCAATGATTTATCCAACGCCATGGCCTTAAACACCACCCAATACAACGCGGCGAGAATGGTGGGGCCGGCCATCGCGGGGTTGATCATCAGTTGGGTGGGTGAAGGCTGGTGTTTTATGCTGAACGGGCTGAGTTACCTGGCCATCATTTTAGGTTTATGCTTGATAAGGCTTACCCCTCGGCATTTGGGGGAAAGCCAGAATAGCGCCTGGCGGAATTTTTACGAGGGATTTGTTTATGTGAGGCAGCACCGCCCTATTCGGGCTATTTTAATGCTTGTCACCGTTTC
>JANWKX010000098.1 GCA_025451145.1 Vampirovibrionales bacterium | reverse complement strand
TTTCTCAAACCGGAGGCCTCGTTTCAGGCACCTCAGGACAATTTAATTCTGGTTCAGGGGATATTACGTTGCATACCAATCTCTCTTCCATTGGGGCTTCTATCACAGGAAATATTCAGATTACCAATGATACGGGCTACACCGTTGTCGCAGGTGGGATCAGTGGGAGTACCGTTAATCTAACCAACAGTGCCGGGGATTTAACCTTTAATGGTGGGGTCAGTGGATCAAACGTGACCCTGACATCCGCAAGCAATATCCTCAATACCGGGGCCGGAACAGATTTAACCGCAACAGCTGGGGCCAGTATGAGGTCAGGGGGGTATATCGGGACAGTGGTGAAACCGGTAACCGTCAATGTTTCAGGCGGAAATCTGGGCATCCAGGCTCCTGGTATGCTAGCCGGGGTATCGGGGGATATTAACGGGACGGTTCTTCCGAGTAATACCTTGAGTTTTGTGGCAACCCCACCAGGGTATTTCTACTTTAATGGGATTAATCTATTTCCTCCGCCGGCACCTCCACCTTCTCCGCCTCCGGCACCACCTCCGGCGCCAGCAGCCAATACTAACAATAACGGTGTTGCTGAAACTATCTTTAAGACGACGGTTCCTGGGATTCCGGTCTTAACCACTCAGGATAAGATCAATCCGATTTACATTGAAAACCGGCAGGATGTTAATTACACCATTCTGCCCTTTAGCCCTGTTATCTTTACACCGCCTTTTACCTTACGAACGGAAGCAACTACTACCAGTGACGGATTCCGGCTGATTATGGAGTACGATATCCCAGACCTCCTCAAACAGTACAAACAGGCCCTCAATACCCAATCCCACCTCATTAATATTAACAATCCCTCTCCTCAAATAAACGCCCATTAAAATCCCTTACCAACCATCATCAAAGATTTTGGACGCAGAGAGAGGTAAAAGCGATTTCAGTTGATAACCATGAGAGTCTGACAACCTTCTTAAAAACCCTTATGATCATGAGGCATTCATTGATGCCCAAACGAACCCTATGAGGAGAAATCAATGCCTAAACCTTGTTATTTTGAAATTCCAGTCGAAAATATGTCCCAAGCTCAAAGGTTTTATCAAGATCTATTTCACTGGCAGTTTAAAAAATTACCCGACGCCCCCATCGAAACAGACTACTACATGATCGAAACCGGCACTTCAGATGAACTGGGCATGCCCTATGGCGGTATGATGAAAAAACAATCTCCAGGCCACCATACAACCCTCTATATGACAGTAGATGCCATTGAAACCTATACTGAAAAAGTAGAACAACTGAAAGGCCAAGTCATCGTCCCTAAAACCGCCGTTCCAGGTAAAGGCTATTTTGCCGTCTGCCTTGATTTAGAAGGAAATCCTTTCGGATTATGGCTTTGTGATGAATCTGCAAAATAATGGGATACGTGGGAGAGCCTCGATATTAGGACTCCTAAAGACACTTATATTATCTGAGGTAACAATGACTATTCTGAGAGTTTGCGGTTAAAAAGCAGGGTGGCGGCCCAAAAACTAAGACCGGCGCTAAGCCAGAGTATCAGACTGTATTGAATAGTTAAATGGCCACTTAATAGTGCTTCGCGTCCCCCATCAAACAAGGCCGTTGTAGGCAGCCAAGTGATAATGGGCAAAATAGAGGCTGGGAAAGCCTGAATAGGGAAAAACAAGCCCCCCAGGTAGAGAAGCGGTGTAATCACAATGGTTTGAATTTGTGCAATCTGATCCGGCTTACGAAACATGGTGCCTACCATTGTCCCAATGCACGTAAACAAAATACTGCCAGGGAACATGTAAAACAGATAAGGTCCCAAATATTTCCAATGCACTGAAACCGGGGCCAGAATCAACAGAACCAACGTCACAATGGCCCCTTTAAACAAAGCCACCGTAAACCCACCCAGTATCTCTCCAATAATAATATCAGAGGTGGTAATGGGCTTAATGCGATACTCATTGATCATTTTCTGATACCATCGATCCAACCAAAGCCCCCAGGCTCCTGTTCGATAGGCTTCCAGCATAATCGTCAGGCTAATAAGTCCAGGGGCCAGAAAGACCAGGTAAGGCACACCATTAACATTTGAGATATAGCCTCTTAACCCCAGGCCAAAAGCGAGAAAGAAGCTTAACGGAACCGCAAGTGTCGTCAGGGTTTCTGCAATCCAGCTTTGAGATTCTTGACGGAGCACTTTCTGATAAAGGGGGAAAATACCCTGTTTAAAGTTGAGCATCAGGACGCCCTCTCTTGTGCATTGGAGCGCTTGGTGATGGAGAGAAAAACATCCTCCAGATTGGCTTCTAATTTGCCCAAGCGAATCAGATCACTGGGATCAATATGCCGTAAAACCTCTTTCAGGTTCTCCGGTTTAGCCGTTTGAAACTCAAGGGTAAAATCATTTAAGGGGATAATTTCCTCGAACACAGGAACATCTGTTAACGGATTGATGACCTGTTGAAGGACTGTGGCGTAATCCTTAGCCTTTGGAACGCCTAACGCTAACTCATACTTATTAGAAGGCGTCAGAGCAAGCTTGAGTTCACGTGGCGTGCCTATACCCACACCCTGGCCTTGATTCAATAGCAAAATACGATCGCTGAGGCGATCGGCTTCCTCCATGTAATGGGTGGTCAAAATGATGGTGGCGGTTTGCTTCAGATTCTCAATCATCTCCCAGATTTCGGCTCTGGCCTGGGGATCCAAACCGGTTGTCGGTTCATCCAGAAAAAGCACCCGGGGATTGTGAATCAAGGCCCGGATCAAGGACACACGACGCTGCATCCCTCCGGACAAATCATCTGCCAAACTAAATCGCCTGTCATACAAATCAACCTGTTTTAACAGCGCTGTAATCCGATGCTCGTATTCTTTTTTGGGCAATCCATGCATCTGGGCATGCAGGGTCAAGTTATGCCAAATACTCAAATAACGGTCAAAGTGATTATCCTGTGAAACAATCCCGATTCGCTGACGCACCTCCAGAGTCTGTGTCAATATATTAAACCCTTCGATAAAGGCTTTACCCGTGTCCGGGTTGGAGATGGTGGTTAGAATTTTTAAAAGGGTCGTTTTTCCGGCGCCATTGGGGCCTAAAATCGAAAAAACGCTGCCTGTCTCTACGGTAAAACTGACTCCCTTTAAGGCCTGTATTTTACCGTAGTTTTTTGTGATTTGAAGAGCCTCAATCGCTTTTGCTGGAGGTGTCACCAATGTTAGATCCTTTTCTCAGCTTTTCCCTGCTATATGGGTAAGCAATCATGAAGCAGCAGCTTCTTTTAATTTGGACTGTTGGCATTGTTGGCAGCGCCCAAAGATTTTGAGTTGCGCATCGGTAAACTCAAAACCGGCCTCATCGGCAATGGAAACCGAGGCATTAAAGACTTCCAAGCTCGTAAACTCCTGAGTGGTTCCGCACTCAACACAAATAATGTGCTGATGTTGGATTCCAGCGTCCGATCTGGCTAATTCGTAATGTTTATGGTCCTCGGTAAAATCCAGTTCCCGCAAAACACCCAGGCTTGCCAAAAGTTTCAGAGTCCGATAAGACGTTGCCAAACTGATATCAGAGCTTTGGCCATTCAGGATATTCTGTAAGTCTTCGGCACTCAAATGCTCCCCTTCCGGCAGAGAGAAGAAAATGTCTAAAATCTTCTCCCGTTGAGGGGTAATGCGAAAACCTTTATCTCGAAGAACAAGGGATAACGCTTCTCGGGTTTGCATGGAACTCTTTTACGTGTCATTTCACTAGCAACATTCTATTTTAAGGGGAAAATTGCCTCTGAACAAATAGCAAGTTTCTTGAATCTTAATGAGAGGGCTGATTCAAGATTTCATGGGCAATTCTGTCAACAGCCCCCGGTTGCCCCACTCGGGCAGTCGCTGTTTTGAAAGTTTGATAATAATCAGGGTCCTGAATCATCCGGGATAACGCTAACCCAAGTTCATGGGGATGATGAATCAGGCGTCCAGCCCCATGCCTTTCAATAAACCTTGCCGTTCCCTCTTCTTGGGGCATAGGTGGGGTTAAACAATCTCCTAAAATGGGCAAATGGCATGCCATGGCCTCAAAGGTGGTTAAACCACCCAGTTTTGAGATCATGACATCAGAGGCATTCATCAGCTGCTCTACCTGGGTGGAATACCCTAAGACATGGACCGGTATATTGGCGTTTTGGGCAAACATTTGGGCCTCTTGATACAATTGCTTGTTTTTGCCCGACAGAAATACCAGTTGCAAATTATCAGGAGCCGACTGAATCAGGGTTTCGTAAAGCATGGGAATATTACCACCGCCAACCCAACCCGCATTGACCAACACCGTAAATCGCTCTGGATCCCATTGAAGCTGCTGGCGAAGCTGATGCTTTTCTTCACTGGATGTAAGCGGCTTAAATTTCGAGTGAACCGGCATACCGGTGACTCGAATACGATTGTCAGCAATCCCATACTCGATCAGTTGATTCTTGGCATCCTCACTGGCCACAAAGTATTGAGAAACCTCCGGGCAAGCCCAACCTTTCCAGAAGCCTTCACATGGATCGGTCACGACGGTTATCAAAGGAATTTTATCAATGAGCCGAAGCTTTTTGAGAATATAAGCAAAAAAGTGCTGAGTCATCGGGTGAACAGAAACCAATGTATTGGGTGCCCAATGTTCCAGAAGCTGCATGCCATATTTCATGCAGTATTGAAACAGCATATGGGACTCATAGGGCCTTATTTTCTGAATCGCCCAATAGTAATAGCGCATATAATGCTGATGGTAGCGAAGTAAATAGTTATACAGTTTGGCCAATTGATGGGTCACTAGAGTTGCGTCTTCCAGCACCTGGGCAATGGTCACTAAGGCTTGTCCCGGTGAAAGTCGCAATAGGCTTTCTTCCAAAGCGCCGGCTGCACTTTGATGGCCTCCTCCAGTGTTGGAGGATAATATTAAGATGCGACTGGCAGCAGATGACATACCGATACTCAAAAAGCTTGCAGGAAAATGACCATGAGCACTCTTGCAGGAATAGAACTAGTGTATCCTGAACCCCTCTGAAAAGCGATTCGTTTTAACGATTTGTTTCAGATGGGATTACAAACGAACGCTTTTTTGAAACCGAAGCCGACGCTGCCAAATGCGAAATGACAGCCAAAGCTGAAAAACGCCAAAGCCGGCCAAAGTCATATTCAAGAAGAGGCCTGTCCGCTTCAGAAACAGTAAGTTCAGAACACTCAAGACCAGGAGCGATATCCCGGAAATCTGAAGAATACGGACCCTTAACGGCTCTTGTATACGAGGTGAGTTGATCTTAGTGTGTCTACTACGCACTTCTTGGAACCTCTTCTCGCAGTTGCACATGAGGTTCAATCTCAGCAATGATGTCAGATAGCCATTGATGGGTTTTATCTAATTTTTGTCGTTCTGCCAAGGCTTGGAGCTGCCGCAAAAGGACCAAATCAAACTTGGATAAAGGCATGGCAATAGCCCATTTTACGGTTTCATCAGAGGGATTGGTAATCAAACCCGGCAGAATGCCCAATGATTGCCCAAGTCCTTCAAACTGGGCACTGAGGGCCTCAGGAGTAAACGGCGCTTTTTTCGGACCGGAGATATTTGGAATAATATTGGATAAACAATGATGATAAGCCAGCTTCAGCTCGGTTTCCCAAATTCCCATCTCACCATTGGGATTAAACTGGCAGGGTAACCCCTTTTGTTCTGAAAGCTGATTGGCACGAATGG
>JANWKX010000097.1 GCA_025451145.1 Vampirovibrionales bacterium | reverse complement strand
TGGGAAGCCGGGCCTAGGGTCGCTACAATCTTGGCAAGACGCATCATAATGACTATTCCAATTCACAAATCGATATCATGTTGATGCTTCGATTTTAGAAAAGACCGTAGTGAAAAGATAGTCTTGATATTTCTCTTCACCCAAATGTTTACCCAAATGGCGGGTTTCTCGGATACTTAGAGTCTATCCGAGAAATGTTCAGGGCGGAGCAGATGGTAGGAAGCCTAGCGAAACACAGTGAAGCGTTAGACAAATCTCACGGTTCCTAACGAGGCACGCCTGCCGAGTTGGGATAAGAAGCGGAATTTACACGTAGTAAATGAGCATTCGAGCATCACAGCGACAACCCAGATGCCCGACATGGACTTTTCCCGGATAGGCTCTTCCTAGGTGGCTTGTAAAGCGAGCTGGAGATGCTCCAAATCGGCCTTAACCCGTTCAAAGACCGGCCCCCATTGATTAAAATCACTCTGGCGATACAGGGTCATCTCCGAATACCATGGGGAGTCCGGGCGCTCTAATAGCCAGCGCCAATCACCGGCCCTGGAAAGCAGCAACCAGACAGGTTTTTGCAATGTTCCCGCCAGATGGGCTATGGCCGTGTCAACGGTGATGATTAAATCCATCTGGCTAATTGCCGCAGCGGTCTCTAAAAAGTCCGATAGCTGAGACCCCAGATTGACAATATTTTCCGGGACTTCTGTCCAATCAACCGCCTCGGATTGAGGCCCTTTTTGAAGACTATATAAGGTCAAATCCGGAATTCGGGTTAACGTTAAAAACGGATCAAGTCCGCAACTTCTGACAATATTCCAGGGATTTTGAGGTTTCCCGGACCAGGCAAAGCCCACATTGAGTTTTTTGGATGGTGCTATCCAGGCCTTCCATTCCTTGAGTTTCTGTTGCGGCAGCATAAATGCCTCTTGAACCGGCGGAACCGACTCTAGCGGGGTTTGAAATTGATAAGGGAGGCTCATCAGGAAACAATGTGTGTCATAGGCAACATCAGGGAGCTTTCCCTCCTGGTGAATCACCAATTCATCAATGGCGGAACAATGGGTCAACAAAGACTGCATTTCGGGGTAGCATTCAACAATCAAAGTCGCCCCTTTGGCTTTGAGTAAAGGGAAATAGCGAAGCATCTGAAGGGTATCCCCGAAGCCTTGCTCTTGAAGAATGATGATCCTTTTCCCGTGGAGATCTCCCCCATCCCAAGACGGTGCCGATGGCCTTCTGGATCGATAGATTTCTTTTTCAAAGCGATATTCATATTGTGGCCAACCTGCTTCAAAGTTGCCTGAAATAAGCCAAGCCAGAGCCAGATTTACTTTGGCATCATTATAGTCCGGCTGAATGGCCAAAGCTTGTCTGTAATAGTCAATAGCCGTTTCAATCTCACCTCTTGCTTGATAGGCATACCCCATGTTATTAAGGGCCTCGGCATGCTGAGGACGCTCTTTCAAGACCTGCTGGTAATGCGTGAGGGATTCATTGAAATACCCTTGAAACTGAAGCACGTTTCCCAGGTTGTTATGGGCTTCAGTCAAGTCCGGCTTATAGGCAATGGCCTGTTGGTAATGGCTGACAGCTTGTTGGAAATCTCCTTTGGTTTGGTAGGTAAACCCAATATTGTTATGGATAATCCCGATATGAGGGGTCGGTAACCGCAAGGCTTGATAATAACAATCAAGCGCATCACCAAAGGCATTCAGCTCTCGTAATGCGTTGCCGAGATTATTAAGCGTTTCTGGCGCTTCAGGGTTAAGTTGAATCGATTTCTGGTAGGCAAAAACAGCTAATTGCCTAAGGTGCTGTTCTTGCAATTGAATACCCAACTGGTTATAAAATCGGGCGGACTGCTGGATAAATTGCTGGCTTTCCTGAACAATGGATTGCTCCTGAGCACCCAGACTGATGGTACCCGGCAAAAAAAATAAGGCCTCACATGCACTTGAAAAAGCTGGTTCCTGCTTAAGCAGGCTTAAAAAGCCTTGATAGGCTTCATGCCATTGGCCTTGGTCTTGAAGCTCTTGTGCATAATGAAAAAGTGCTGAAGGCTGCATCAATCAACCTCTTTTTATCAATAATCAACGTTATCAACTTCATCCTATACTGTGCAACCTTCAGTCAATGGAGGTTTTACAAAAGAATGAAGGCATGTCCACCAGTCTCAATCATCGCTAGTCAGGCCAGGATTGAGTTTGTATATACTATTGAATAAACATTTCATCTTCTTTATTCATTTGGATGGAAAAAAAGTTATAAAAACGAAGATTTTTACCTTACGTAGACGTCTTTTTTATGTAAACTTTTTGATGTTTTTAGGAACAGCGGATTTAAGATAGGCTGTTGCGGAGAGGACCTGCTTGAAACACAACAGTTTTAACCAAACAGCATATCGCATTTTGAAGCTCTTTCAATGGTTAAGTGAAAAACCAATGACCTTTCAGGAGATTAATGAACGGTTTGAGACGGACTCACGAATTGGAAGACGGGTTTCTCAGGATACCCTCTGGTTTTATATCAATACACTTAAAGCTGTAGGCTGCCAAATCAGCCGCCCGACTCCCAAAAATCAGTACTGCTACCATTTAAGCTACCATCCGTTTACCTACTTCTTGACCTACCAAGATCTTGAAGTGCTGAAAGATGCCGTAAACGCCATTGATGAAGAGCTGAGTTACCATGACTTTCTGGTCCTAACCCAGTGGCTCAGGTCCGTGTTCCAGAAATCAGCTAATCGGGACCGAAATCAATTGGAAACCCAATTTTTCGATGAGGTTCGTTTTGCAAACCTGTGTCACCTCGACCAGGAGATTAAAGATATAGAGGCCCATTGCCAAGCAAATCAGATTTTGAAAGTTCAGTATGATGTTCCCTTGGAGGGGACGAAGACCTATACCGTTTTGCCCCTCAGGCTTTTTTATGAACAAGGCTATTTATACATTCTTTGCCAACGCGAAGACTGTGAACAAACATCCATGCTAAGATTAGATCGTGTTCAAAAATTTACCCCGATCGATTCCCCTGAATTATCGAGCCTTTTAAAAAAGAAAGTCGCCCGAAAGCCTGCCTTGGTTTTAAAGATATTTGACTGCTCTCTCCAGGAGTTTGAACCGATCGGCGAACCTTGCGAAGTATACCCGGATCCATCCTCTCGCCAAGATCTGATTGTCAAGCTGTGGTGCGATAATGAGTTTCTCATCAAGCAAAAACTCCTGGCTTCAGGGTATTCTTTTCAAGTGATACAACCATTAAGTTTTAAGTCGGATATCGAGCAAACCTTACAAGAGATGAGGCAAATATACCTGGAATGATAATGGAGCTACCTGTTTTTGATGTCACTCAGCTTGAGGAAGGCCTTAGAATTAATGTTTCAGCCTATCGACTCCTATTTATCTATTTGCTCCTCTGCCAGGCCCAAACCCTTAGTCCTTCGGATCTCAACACCCATCTGTTAAATCATCCCATGGTGCAAAGGACATTAACCGTTGAAACCTTAAATAACTATATTCATACCCTACAGGTTTTTGGGTGTGATATTCATAATACAGATGGCCATGGCCAGATCATGCTTCATTTGAAAGAACACCCCCTTAAATATCCGATTCCAAAAGATCATTTAAACATCATTCAACTGATTTGCGCCCAATTCTTTCAACATCCACTGGCCTCGACTTACCACCATTTTCTGATGCTCATTCGCCGGATTATCCCCTTTAATCAAATTCAGGAAATTTATCAAAACGTCTCAAACAAGATACCGTTTGAGCATCAGCTATCTACCGCGGATATTCAACTGGCTGAAAGGTTTCAACGCTACTGTATCGATGGCCAAGTGCTGGTCTTTGATTATGAAATGCCGGATGGGAAATCCATCTCAAAGATGGTTGAACCTCTTGAGATCACTTATCACCGAAAGCGATTAACCTTGGTGGGCAACGATCCGAAAACCAACAAAAAAGTTCGTTTAGATGTTGAGCGTATCCACCATTGTCGTCAGCTTCCTAACCGTTCTCGCTCACAGGCTGTTAAGACCATGGTGACCTTCAAATTAATGGGTCGCATTGCCTCCAATTACCGCCCTTACCCCGGAGAAACCGTTGTTCAGAAAGGGGATTCTCTCCTGGTCAAGCACAAGACGGATGAAGTGGATCAACTGCTGAAACGCCTGCTGCGTTATGGGGCGACTTGCCAAGTCCTTTCGCCCAATTCAGCTCGAAAGGAGATGCTTTACATGATCGATAGAATGCTTAACGGACTATTGCCTCATAATTCCATAGAATCACTCTAATAGAGTACGTAAAGCCGTGAGCCTGCATAAATGGGTTTATTATCCCTGTAACCTACAAACATGGGGTTTCGCAAGGGCTGGTTTAGACCAGGTTCATTGGGCATGGATTGACCCACCCCCCCGGAACGGGCAAAGGGATTTTGAGACGTTCTGGTTCCAAAGCTCGGTTTAGATACGGGCTGAGAAAGACCCGGTAAAATTTGTTGCATCCATAATTTAGACATCAGTTATCACTCCTAAGGCTATCAATAGCAGGGACAATATCCAAATGCGGTAGGCTGTTCTAGAGACTATCCGAGAGACGTTCAGGAGGGGAGCACCAAGCAACATGCAGTGAAGCGTTAGAGACTTTGCGGGCCCCAATGAGGCACGCCTGGCGAGTTGGGTAGAGAAGCGAAGTTTACACATAGTAAATGAGCATTCGAGCATCACAGCGACAACGCAGATGCCCGTCATGGATGTTTCCCGGATAGGCTCTTAGTCATGATATTGTGATTTATTTTTATTGCAACGTCATCCCATAATCAGGGGGCATTTCAACAAATTATCGAGACAGCAGGCACAACCCATTCACCTGCTACCCACTTATCGTGCAGGTTTATTCATTTTGTTAAGAAAAATAACAAAATTTTTTGCAGTCTTTAAAGGCTTAAAGCGTTTAGGCCGATAACCTCCCTATAGAGGTAACGAATATAGGCGTTACGACTTTTTGTAAAAAGATGGAGGGGTCCCATTTATGGGAATGGCTGCAAGCCAAGCAAGATATTTAGTTCTGACCGCCCGTAAAAGCGAGTTGGAATTTACCGGTCAGCAAATTAACCAGTCCAGGACTCAGCTTGCCGATATTACCAACCAATTGTTTACCATTTCTGCAAACCTCGATCCCAATTCTCCTGAGGCAGTCCAAATCCAGTTGAGGATTAATGCACTGCAAAGCGTTGATATGTCCTTGGAATTACAGTTAAGGCGTGTAGATACCCAGCAGAAGTCTGTTCAAACCGAAATTGAGGCGGTCCAAAAGGTCATTCAAAAGAATATCGATAT
>JANWKX010000096.1 GCA_025451145.1 Vampirovibrionales bacterium | reverse complement strand
GAGGCATACCATTATAACGGGGTTTAACAGGCTGTTGTGTTCTTGGCGCTGGCTGTGGGGGAACGGCAGACTTTGATTTTGCCGAACGGGCATTCACGCCAGGTTTTATGGATTGGGATGCCTGAATCGCTTCTTGCATTTGTAATGACCGCTTAATTTCTCGTTCAAGCTCGGCACGATCCCTTTTTGGGGGCTCTGGTACCGGTGTAGCGGCATTGCGAGCGTACTGATTTAAGGCATGATTTCGATTGAGGGCTTGAGGCGCTGAAGCAGTTGGAACTGGAGATGCCGGGGAAATATCCCGGAGTCCCTGTAACCCGACAGGCCGTTCTGCTGCCAGAGAAGGATGCCGCTTGGTGGTTTGCACCTGATATTGATCTGCAAAGGGTCGTTTGCCGCCGCGGCGTTGGGGCTGCCTGGAACGACGATTTTTGGGGCCAAAAAGCTGTGTTAACTGATCAAGCAGTGAGGGCTCTCCCTGGCGCATAGATGCTTCAAAAGGATTGGTTGAACCAACCAGATTGCGGCGAATCAAAAGCGCCAAGGCGGTTAAACTGCCGATTAGTCCTGATAGACCAAAGAACAAACCGGGCCCGATTTTACGCAATGATTTGATGGTGGATGCGATAAAGCCGTCCCAACTGCTGGCGACATTATCCTGCCAGGTTGCGGCTTCTTCGTCGCCATCCTCACTGGATTCAAAATGCTTTCTATCCACCAGTGCCTGGCGATCGATAATGCTTTTGCTGCCAGGGGGGCTTGATGAATCCATATCGGATTCTTCTTGAGAGATGAAGGGGCCAGTCTCTTGGGCACTGGAACCCATAGAATCCGTTGATCCTTCTGTCTCTTCTATCGTATCTTTTGAACCAGGCTCCATGCTTTGCAATTCAGAGGCTTGAGGCTCTGCCGCGTCACCTGTTGCAACCATCGCAATCCCGGCGTCTTTGGGAGCATTGATATGAGATGAACCCGGATGATGGGCCACAGCTTCCTGCTGGTAAACCAACTGAGGCTTATGGGCATGATGCGGGTGAAGGGTTCGGGAGGCAATTATGAGGTTACCCAGCTTGTCGCCCCGAATGACCATTCGTAACTTATTACTGGCCAGCGGTTTTAAAATCACTTGTTCGACATTTTCAGCCGCCGTAAAATCCGTCGGAATGCTTCGGTTGGGATCAACCGAATCCAAGTCAATGACGATTTTATCGGGGCTTTGTGATACCACGTGATAAGGCACATCCTCATTGGCCTTTAAAACGACATGGGTTTCCACCATGGAGGATGTGAGTTCAATTCCTTTTAAATCCCGAATTTGCCCCGCCCAGGCCGCGGTTCCTGATAACGTCCACAGGAGAATCCCCCCCATTGCGAGCAGGCATGGCTTTTTAGCATGGTTGAGTAATACTCTCATCTGCGCCTTTTCTCTCCACATATATCGCACCTTATACTACAGCCTATGATATATTCTGTAGCGCTTCATCAACCACTTAATGGAGACAGCCCTAAAACTCCCCCGAATGGTCGAGCGTTTCGTTTCATTTCATCCGAATACAGGAGCAAGCATACAGAACCTATCCGAGAAACCTCCATTGCGGGCTCACTGCCGAGTTCACAGAATAGCAGCCCTAGATGAGCGATTTAGGTTTATTTTTTATTCTCTGGGGGACGCTGTCCCCCAAGCCCCCAGCAAAGGGGGTCTCCGACTCCCCTTTGTACCCCCCTTGAGGGCAACGCCCTCAATCTCCCCTATGGCATCCCTATGACTCGCTCTGATTCTGGTTTTCGTATTTTGATTTTAGAGGCCTAAATTTGGGCTTCGCCCAAACCGGCCTAAGTCGCTCATCTAGGGCTGCGTTTTACATTTTAGGGGATAGTCTTCACAAGATTAAGAAATGTTTCAGCTTTTGTGACGGTTGGGGCAATTTTTCAAATCAAATTTTGTTTATTTAAATATATTTCATGATAAAGAGTGGATAGAGAAGACGAGAATGGTTGCACCCGATTTATTAAATTTAAATACGAACGTCTCGCAGATTGGGAATCAGGCCAATGGTACGGTCAACGGGTCCGTTTCCAATGATTTGACCTCAAATATCGGATTTGACCCGTTTGCTGAGCTTGGGTCTGTGTTTCAGTCGGGAAACTCACCGATTGATGGATTAACCCTTTCAACGGGTGGCAATAGCAATGGGTTGATCCTCGATCCGAATGCTTTATCTCAAGTATTCAGTACGCCAACCCTAACCTCAGGATCTCCTTACGCGATAGCGTATTCCGGAGCGAATGGGTATTATCCCAATCCCTATTATTCCGATCCGCAAGATCGAACTTTAAATAGCGATGTTGCCAACATGATCTTACAAATGTCTCAGCTTCCAGGTGGTGACGGTGCCGTTGGCGCCCCGCCCTATCCGTGGCCATGGTTTGGTTCACAGCCCTACGGTTATGGGCAGATGGGAGTGAGTGGCTACGGCATGTCTGGTTATCCAACGTCCTATGGGAGCGGTCAAACCAGCTATACAGGTTATGGTGCTTATTCAGGATATCCGATGTCAACCGGCTCAGGTAGCGTTTACGGATACGGGCAATCCGGCTATAGTAATTACGGGTCTTATTCCGGTTATCAAATGTCTTATGGTGCGTATAACGCTTATCCTCAGTGTCAGCCCATGCCACCATCCTGTGGATGCGGTTGTGAAGGCGAATCCGGCGGTGGCTATTATAACCCGCAAGGCTACCAAGGCATGGGCATGTCTATGCCGATGGGCAGCTCCGTGAACTACGCTTGCTAATTATTCCCCTCGTTTTGACAAAATGAATTATGATGAAGGACATCAAGTCAGTAGACATGGGTCTGCCTAAAAGACGGTTCTATCAGAAAAGGTGAGGGGGCTTGGATGTTCAAACGAATTTTAGCCGTGGGGTTTATTATTTTCTGTTTAACGGGGGGGGCAGAGGCCGCTAACCTCAAGGATTGGGTTGGGCACTGGAAGGATGGCGAAAATACCATTGATATTACAAAGTCCCCGGAAGGCAAGCTGGATGTGGATGCTTTTGCCATGTGGCGTGACCATATCGGCGAAATTCAGGGTATTGGAACGCCTGTAAACAACCAACTTGAGATCAAGATGGATAATTGTGTCCTTCACCTCACTTTGCAAGGGGGGAGGCTCATTGCCAGGGACAATGCTTCAGAAGTCGAGGTCTTGGATTGCGCCGGTGCAAACGTGTATTTCAGCGGAACCTATCATCGGAGGCTCTTTAAAAAACCGCATCACGGTTGAAGCGTTGTCTTGAATTAGTCACTGATATCGCTTGAAAAAAGCATTTAAAAACGCCTCTCTTGATGAGACTGGGAACGAACTACGATAAATTCGAATTTGCCTTTTTATCTTGATTTAGATAAAGTTCATTTCTAAATCAAGGATCAGGAGTTATTCGGATGATTCAACGCTTATCATCATTTACAGCTAACCAACGTATTCCAAGCGCTGTTAAAAGAAATCCATTGCCAGCACAAAATAGTGCATCACCACGGTTTGGCGTAGATCCCAATCTGATAATGGATATTGCTGCTGGTGGAAGCGTGTTAGCGGGCCTTTGTTCGATTCTTTCTGCCGTGCTATTTCTCTCATCTAAGACTCAGGTTTTAAATATAGCAGGTGCCGATAAATCGGAGTCTGAAATAGTGGATGACTTGATTCGGCTTGTCGATGACCCGCCGAAATTTAATGGCCCGTTTAAAAATGGGGCCCGGTACGATATTTTTCGATGGGCAGGTCCCTTTATCGAAAGTGATAGTGAATTTCAACGATTACAAGATGCTGTTTCCAAATACCATCCAAAAGGCTTCGATGAATTGGTTAAGGATGTGAAAAAACAGCGACTTTACGCTAAATTTGAGCGGGAACACGCCTCAGAATTAGAGTAATCCAGTGAGCTACTGAGGATTACAATCGTTTTATTTTAACAAGAGCCTCTCGTTCAATAAAGACTGGTTAAATTGGCCGAATGTGTTCCTTTATCCAGTCAAGGGCAGTTTCATAGTTGAATGCTTTTCGCTTAACCCGATCTGCAATGTAATTCGCAGTGACTTCATCCTCTATTGATAGAAAATAACCATTTATCATCAGAAAAACGGCTGTAGAGGCAATCCCTGTTCTTTTATTACCATCCGTAAACCCATGATTGGTCACGAGAGAATGCAATAATGCGGCTGCTTTCTCTTCTAACGTCGGTATGTAGTCCCATTGGGCTCTTCCTAAAGCAGATTGAATCAGATTTTCATTCAAAATGCCTGGACGCCCATGCGTCGCTTCCAGCAGATAATCATGGATTTCTAAAACTTGCTCATAGGAAAGATAGATAAAATCCATCTACTTATCGGCAAGCAACTCTACTAATTTGGAGTGTTGCTTGTAAAAAATCTCAAGATTCTCTCTAACTTCCTCATTAGATGCAGTTTTAATTTCACTAGGGCTTTGTGCCTTAGCTTTAGGGGTTTTGGGTGTTAAATTTTGTTTGGGCTTTTTCATACCAATAGAATATCCAGCAAATCTGGATATAGTATCGAGTATAAAGACCAAAACTTTATTCACCGCTGTACGCATTCTCATGCTGCCCATCTGAGTAAGATATTAGTCTTAAAACAGAATCAGGACAATATTGATCTCTGTAAAGCTTTTTGCTACCGAAATCTATTTCTTCTTGGGCAGGTCAAGGAATTTACTGACCTTATGTTGGGGAAATCTCTTAATCGCTGATTGTCAGCTAAAAAAGGCAATAAAAAACTCCCCAGGTAGGACTCGAACCTACAACCCATCGGTTAACAGCCGATTGCTCTGCCATTGAGCTACTGAGGATTACAATAGTTTTATTTTAACAAGAACCTCAAAGATGTAAAGGGAGACTCAGTGGATTCCAATTTCTCCAGGATTTGGATACTTTAAGGGGTTTATGATTTGGCGAAGGCTCGCCTGTTTCAAAACTGACCTGGCCGGAATTGTAATCCCGTCAATCAGATTGCAAAACTGGCTTGTGGCGCCTCGGTATATCCGAGTGTCAAGCCAAGAAGCCGTTCAACCTGTTCGTTGTCGGGTAGCCCTCTGATGGGACCTGTTTCCTGAAGACTAAGGGCGGAAACAACCAGCCCAGTCCGGGCACAATCCATCAGGCTTTTTTGATG
>JANWKX010000095.1 GCA_025451145.1 Vampirovibrionales bacterium | reverse complement strand
TTGGTGGAGTTGAAGAGATGGCCATCGAACTTAAGCAAGAGGGCTCTTTACCTGAAGCAAATACTTGAAATATTGTTCAATGTAAAGATAAGTAATGTGCTCAATAAATGAATTTGGCAAATGAGTATGAGGCTTTCTTCGCTCTGACAAATGCTTAAGAAATCCCATCTACTGTCATTTCAGTTTAATCTGTGCCATGATGTTGATAAGAGAATATGAAATTCTTACACGACTATTTAATTCTCTAGAATAGGTTTTTATGGTTAGAAAATACTCAAAAAACCCATTGTCCCAATGGGTTAAAGGTATTTTTATCTTTCAAAACGGATTGGTAGACGAGTCACAGCGACTTAAGCTGATGGATACCTTAGATTGCGAGATTCTGTCAAATCATAATGACCGAATAATGGTTAAGACAACGTTAGCCAATCTTCAATCTATCAAGTGCTGTTTTTTGGCCAATGATGCCACGAGTGCCCTAAGCCAGGAACTAAATAGCTGCGTTACACAGATTATTATTGGAGGCAAAGCTTAACAAGCAGCCGTTTTTACTGGAACTCCTCTGAAAAACAAATTTTGAATTCATTCTATTGTTACGATAAAACGAAAAATTAACAACATCGCCCTTTAAAAGGCGTTCTCTCTTTCTTCAAAAATATACAAAGGGGAAAAAATGCATTACGAGAAACACTTCAGCAAGCTTGAAAAAATACGCTGGCGCCTTGAAGAAGATATTGACTGGGATCACATCCAGCCTGAGTTGATCAAACATGATCAAAAGAGTTTGCTTCGGAATATCTGTATGACTGAAATCGGCGCACTTTTTGCTGCTGAAGCCTTTCTGAGAGACTTTTATGATGATATCGATTTTTCCTGCTTTGTATCAGTATGGTATTACGAAGAAATGAAGCATTTTCTGGTATTAAAAAGATATCTTTCACACTTGGGTATTTCCATTGGCGAGGGCGAGTTACAGCATTTACGCATGTCTATTCCAGAAAGCAGCCAGGAAACTATTTTAATGGTCCACTTTCTTAGTGAGCATCGCCTTGCGGCATGGTACCACGGAATAAGCGATTGGTTAGAGGAACCGGTAGGCAAAAATATCTTTAAACGTATTGCAGAAGATGAGCTACGACATGGACAAGCTTATTTTGACTTTATACAAAAAGATTTAAAGCAGCAGCCGGAACATTTAATCAAATATTTGAAAACGGCGTTGTTTATGCTAAGCCCCAAGGCCCCGGCAGATATCCATGCGGTGACGCTGACAAAAACAACAGAACGGTTGGAGAATCCTGATTATATACTGTATATTGAGGGAACGGTGGTTTCGGATGCAGTGAAACAAGCCACCTGCAAACGCATTTATGCGTTGTTATCCATTTTGGCTGGCACAACCCTTGATAGCTATGCATCGCTTTCCAATTTCATCAAATCCCTAAAGAAAACAAATAGGTTGGCGTCAAGTATCGCTGTTTAAAAAACGAGAAGATAGATTTACACACAGAACACCAAAGAGCCATCAACGTTCTCTACTGAAAATGCCATTTTAATGTTTCTCTTGAGGCGAGAGAGGCAATGTGAACGTAAATGCCGTTCCTTTATTCTCTTCGCTTTCAACTGAAATTGTGCCGCCTTGAAGCTCAATCAGACGTTTTGTTAAAGCTAAGCCCAGTCCCGCCCCTTTTTGCTGCCCGGCAGTACTGGTATCTACTTGATAAAACTCTGTAAACAAACTATTGATTTTCGCTTTTGGAATGCCAATTCCGGTATCTATAACTTTACAAATCAACCAATGCTGATCCTCAGACTTACTGAGTTGAAGTTGAACTTGCCCACCTTTCCGGTTAAATTTCACAGCATTACTTAAGAGATTAATTAAAACCTGCCTAAGCCTTGCAGGATCAGCGGTTATCCCATTAAGCCCCTTTTGGATATCAAAAATCAAAGTGAGATGTTTCTGTGCTGCAGATTCCTGAATCATGGTCTTAATATCGTTCATAAAAGTATTAATATCGATCCATTCCAGTGTAATTTGGATTTTACCGGCTTCAATCTTTGTAATATCCAAAATATCATTTACCATTTCTAGCATATGTTGACCACTTATCGTGACATTTTGGATATACCGTCTCTGCTTCTCGGTCAGATCTCCTCCTGCACCTTTAAGCAACAATTCTGAATACCCCATAATTGCGTTTAAGGGCGTTTTAAGCTCATGGCTCATATGGGCCAAGGCCTGTGTTTTACGATGGTTCGCTAATTCAGCTTCTCCCATGGCCAGTTTAAGGTTTTCCTGCAATTGTATACGGTCCGTAATATTGGTAATGGTTCCAGCCATTCGGATAGGGTGACCTGCCTCATCTATGATTGTCTTCCCTCTGATACAGTAGTCAGCGTACTTTCCTGCTGAATCTCTAACCCGAAACATCTCTTCAAAATGTTCTCTGCTTTTTAGGGTACAGTTTATCGTATCGAGCAATCGCTGTTGATCCTCTGGATGAACAAGCTCAAAAAGTGTTTTTGCCTGATTCAAATCGGTACCTGCGGCTTGTATACCTAGCATTCTGAAGAAGCGGCCATTCCAATAAACAGTGCCTTTTTTGATATCCCAATCCCAAAGGCCATCATTAGAACCTTCTAAAACCAACTTGTATCGCTCTTCTACCAGTTCCGCTTTATGTTTTGCATTGTTTGCTTCTTCCAAGGCAAGTTCTGTAATTTCCTTGGCTTTGAGGGCTTCTTGTTTTAAACTTTCAGAGGTTTCTCTTTCTTTTTCCGACATATTACGGCTAAATTCAGCTATATTTCTTGTTTCTTCAGCAGAGTTTCTGGCCTTTTCTGCCTTTTCTCTTGCTGATTCGGCTTTTAGTCTAGCAGAATTAGCAAGGGCAACAGCCTCATGGGCTTCCTCCATTGCTAATTCCGAATTCTGATTTACAATTTCAATTAAATCTTGAAGATTTTTATCTCCTTGGCTATCTGGTGGTCTAGTCCCATATGATTTCGGAGGCTCTTCTTCAACCGTTTTAGCCTCTGAACAAGGTGGTTTTACAATTTCGTGCTCCTTTTCATGCCCAGCTTGAGCAAACTCACCATTTGGTAATACTGCGTTTTTGGTTTGAGCAGATTCTTCAAATGGCGTTGACTTGTTATCTGGCATATCATCTCCGATTATACCGATTGTTCTTCTTTTCTAGACGCTATTGCTTGCTGCATCGCTTCCTGAAGACTCTGTTGCTCTTGGACAGGTAAGGCCATTCGTGCCTGTGAAAATAATTCCTTTTCCTCTCGACTAAAATGCAGTTTAACAGCTTCTTGGAGATAAGCAATTTTATTTTGAACTTTGCTGTACTCCAGTTTCCCTTGAAATAGCTCATTAATGGCTTCCTGGGCAGCGGGAGAGTCCAGGTAAATTTCAACCCTTTTTTGTAAATTTTTGGACTTTAGCTCATTTTGAAATAACGCTTTAATCAAGTATCTGATCGCAATATGAGCTTTAATCGCGTTCTCAACAGCCTGTTTTGTTTTTGGGAGTAATTTTAAAGGAGGATAGAGAATTGATTCTTCAATTTCCATATGAAACAGCAGATTGTCAAAAATATGGGTAAATGCCTCCGGCTCCGAGATCTCGGCAGCGACAAGTAGCTGAAGTTTTTGTAACAGATCTCGGTGTTCTTGAGTTAAAGAGTCAAACAAACCCATCTTTTTTATTCCCAAAATGGCGTATTAATTCAAAGACTCTATCCCTCAATAAGATAATCTTTATAAAAAGAACGACCATCCGATAATTGGGCAACAATTCACAAGTAAACAACAGACATCCTATAATAATAAAGAGCTGAAACTTTGAATCAGGATAGATGTTTTAAAATTGGTGGAGACGGCGGGAGTCGAACCGTATCCCTCAAAAGCGCTGCTTTTTAGGGAACCCTCATCTCTAGAATTTCTTGGGCGCAGGTTCAACGCCCGCAGAAACATTTCCTAGATATCGTGAATTGATTTTTTAAAATTGGTGGAGACGGCGGGAGTCGAACCCGCGTCCAAAGCGCACGCCAGTAAACGTCTACGAGCGTAGGAAAGTATTATTGTCGTTCAGGCCAGCCGCTTCCCGTCGGCTAAAACCCGTTCCTAGCGTTTAACCTCGCCAGGTTTGGTGATGAGCTTCGCTTTCACCGTATCACCATTCGGTTTCAGCTAGCATGCATAAGGGCCCTGTGCACTCGGCATGCTAGAGTACACAAGGTGCCATCCGCAGTCGCGGATAACTACTTTAAACTAAAATGGCTAACTAAGCTGCGCGAAGAGCAACAACTTTGCCAGACTTTTTAGCTTTGTAGTCTGCAAGGCTGACGACATTATTGTCGGCATTTATCATTTTTGCTTGTTAGTAACGGGGAACAGCACCCCGACCCGCAGTTTACTTCCGTAAATCGCCCTGTCGAATCCGTAGCGTCCCCATAACAATGTTGGGATAACCCAGATTTTGAGGAATGCAATGCTTCACCAAAATTTGGGCTACGAGAATCGCTTGCACGATCGGAAAATGATTATCAAAGAACAACACCAACATAAGGGAAAAATCTATTTCCCATCTATAGTATCGAACATCTTCTGTATTTCTACAAGACGCTTCAAGAATATTCTGCTACCGCTCTCTCTGGGAATAGTAAAATGCACCCCCTGAGTATTGTTGAGGCTGCCATTCTCCTAGCCGTTTTTCAGGTTGGTTCAGTGATTCTCAACAGGAATTATGCGCTTTTCAAATTTTCAAAAGCATAACTTTAGGTTTAGTCTTTTGCTTGACAGAAATACTCCTAAAAAGCAATCAATATTAACCTTTGTGCTAATGCCGCACCCAAAAACCAACAGCATAATTGAATGTACTTGACGTACAGGCAATGACTTCGCGTCATAACAAAGAAAATTGGACAACGTTGGAACTTAAGGAGAGACAATCATGGTTGAAGAAAAAAGACCAAAAGGACAAAAAGCTTCTGAAGCTGAAAAAGGAAAAATGACCGTTCAAGAAGCAGGCCATAAAGGCGGCGAAACCGTTAAAGAAAAATATGGGCCGCAGTTCTATTCTGAAATCGGGCATAAAGGTGGTGAAGCGCGAAAAGAAGAGCTTGGCCATGAAGGATATGTCGAATTAGGGCACAAAGGCGGTGAAGCGACCTCAGAATCCCATGGGAAAGAATTCTACCAAGAAATTGGGCATAAGGGTGGCGAAAGCGTCAAAGAAAAATACGGCCCTGAATTTTATTCCGAAATCGGCCAAAAAGGCGGAGAAGTTCGAGGGCAACAAATTCACGAAGCCGCTGAATATTTTAAAGAGCACCCAGAAGAAGAATCTCCATCCGAAAAACGGCAAAAGTAAACGTAAGCATCCTAGTCCATTTTTGGCTTACTCAACTTAAACCGACCCATTGATGGATCGAGAGATGGAGCGAGACCTGTAGGAGATGAATAATGGCTAAAGAAAGCGAAAAAAAGGGAAAAATGAGTGTCCAGGAAGCCGGACATAAGGGGGGAGAGGCAACTGCCAAGTCTCATGGACATGAGTTCTATGAGGAAATAGGCCATAAAGGAGGGGAAAAGGGCGGCCAAAAAGGCGGGAAACAGGTACAAGAAGAGGTCCGGCGCTATGAGGAGATGAAAGGAAAAGAAGGAGAAAGAGGCCATTAGAAAAAAAGACAGCTTGTTCTAATTCTTCATTTACAAAAACCGACCTGAAGGTCGGTTTTTTATGCTTTCCAGAGAGGAGGTCTCTTAAATTTTTTTTCCAGGGGCTTTGGCTGCCCAGAAAACTTTAAATGAACCAATGCTTGCTTCATATCTCTGGAATAGGCTTTCATTAAAATGTCATCTGCCATCATTGGGCTACCCGGCACCTGATGTAGATGTCCCAACGAAGATTTTTCTAGAATGATAGGGTAGATCTGATTGAGCGTCTCATCCTCATCTGTCCCGAAAACCGGATCCATTTTCATAAAATCCAATAAATCGGATGCCCTGTTTTCTGGGTCAGGGCTTTGGGGCAAAAGTGGCAATACAATACTCATATTTTCCAGGGGAACTGGGCTGTTAAGCTTTGGTTCAGTTTGACTATTGAGTGCTGCAGGCCTGTCTACTTGAGAGGATTGAGCTAGGGCTGAATGCAGGTACAACGATTTTGCCTCATCTGCAGGGAGTCTAATTTTCAATTTTTCACCAGGAGCCAGGGTTGCTTCTGGACGTTTAGTCAATAAAGCAACGAGATCCGGAATGGCAGTCGCGCTTAATAACCCGTAGCCAATTCGCTTCGGAATACTACTCCTATCAAACGTTGGGTAAAGCAACTCTTGAATAACACCCAAAACTGCACTGACACCATAGTCAGCCAAAATAAGTCGTTTTGGTCCCCAGTGAGCTGTTCTTTGTAAGAAAATCGGGATAGCCGTCCCAAGGGTGACATAGGGAACCTCTTCGATGACTGTGTTTCGCCAGGTCTCCGGATTACGATGATGATACACAAGGTCAAATTTCCTCGAGTGATCATCCCCTAGTTGAACAGTTTCACCATCGGGGAAAACAGCACTCTGGAACTTGATGGCCAGGTAGCCTGGTCGATGAAACCGCCTAGATCGATGCGTTTTGGCAATAATACCTTTAAAAACAGTGCCTTCGGGAACACAATGCGTTTCAAAGCAATAGGTCTCAGATAACGTGGCTTCAAATGGCTCCCCGGCACGGGCCGTTTTGGAATTATGCTGTGTCATTATCGTCAACACAAAAGGATCTTTTGGAGAGGTAACATCCACTTGAGCCCATGCCAAAGGCATTGCTATCAATAACCCTAAGGCCAGAAAGCTTGCCAGGTAAAAACGAATGAATCGGTAGAACGCAGATGAAGGCATCGTTATCAAAGCGGCAGTGTACTTTGTGTTGAGACTGACCAGTTGCCCTTAATGACCAGGTTAGGCAAAATGAGGTACAAGGGCCTCACTACATTCTAACCGGGAAGCACTCCTTTGACGAACTGATTTTTTGTTTACTCACCAGTAGGGCAGTATTTCAAACCGAGAACTTGATCCCAAACACTACTATTTGAAGCCATTTTTAGCCCGTTTATGCCATCAAGACCCAGGCCAAAATCAACCTTTAAAATTTGTAACCAATCTGCCAAACATTGCCACGATTGCTCACTAAGGCCTATGCAGAGCGCTTCCTTTTGCCTATGATAAACTCAAGTCAATCTGCTTATGACGACACATTCTGTTACGGTTTAAAACGATAAGGAGATGCCCCATGGCAGTAGGAACCGATTCAAATTTATTGGCCCTCAATAGCCCGGCCCCTGATTTTAAAAACGTTTTAGCCACAGGGAATCAGCAATTCAGTCTTTCAGACTTTGCCGGCAAATTTTTGATTATGGTTTTCTACCCGAAGGATCAAACCCCTGGCTGTACAAAACAGCTTTGTGCCTTAAGAGATGATATGGCCCTGTTTGATGAACTCAATACAGCCGTCATCGGTGTTAATCCGGGAAGCTTGGAAAGCCATGAGCGCTTTATAAAAGCCCAAGGGTATCCTTTTCCGATTCTCGTCGATGAAGGGTCTCACATTGCTAGAGAATATGGCGCCTTAAAACCGGAAGGCGGTATTCAAAGAACCGTCTACATTGTAGATCCCCAAGGCAGGATTGTTTTTGCCCAACAAGGCATGCCAAGTGACGAGACGCTGGCAGAAGCTATTCGCAGCCATTCTTAAGAAAACCTATTTGGCGTAACATTGCTCATGTCGACTGATTTAAATCACAATTACTGGGTTATTGTCTCTTCGGAGGAAAATTTCGAGATCACGAAATCCCTTGGCTTTACGATTCAAGGGATTAAGTCTCGCCATCGGAAAAAAGCCCAAGCCATTCATCCGGGGGATAAACTGATTTACTATGTCACTGGGCTTCAAGTGCTTTCCAGTATTGTAACCGTGACATCCGATTACTGGGAAGAACATACCTCGGTTTGGAAATGTAAATCCAACAGAGATACCGAACTTTATCCCTTCCGTTTCAAAATTATGCCCGATGTGATCCTTGAAAAATCTCAATACTTACCCGTTGTGGAACTGGTACCGCAGATTCAGTACCTTAAAAAGTGGCCAGCGGCTCATTGGCATCTTGGCTTCCAAGGGAATGTTCACCACTGGCCTGAGTCTGACTATCAATTGGTATACAATCGGATGCTCACCATCGCCAATCCAGAGGGAACACATAACCCTATCGGGTCATACACCAACGCATAGCTGGAAAATCAGAAAGGATAAAGGTCCGTGATAAAGTCAAACCCATGGCTTACCGCCTTTGAGAACCTGGGACTAGCCCTGATGATTGGGGGCATGCTGGCATTAGGTGCTTTTACAGCGCCAGCCGTCTTTCATGCTTTTCCAAAGGAAGATGCAGGCCGTGTCATGACTCTCATTTTTCGGCGCTACGATATTGTTTTAACCGCATCCTTAATCCTTATTCTATTCGTAGAAATTTCGCGCCATTTTCGTAAGGGCTTTCAATTTTCACCGCTTCCGCTTCGGCGCTACCTGGTTCTGATTCCATTGCTCCTGATTGGGATTTACGCCCAGGATTTTATCCATCCTCAAATTGAACAGTATCAGAAAGCTGGTGTCATTCGGGGTGTTGGTCAAGCCGGCCTCAAATTTGATCGGCTTCACCACCAATCCGAGGCATTTTATAAGCTGGAACTGCTTTTTGCAGTGCTGCTTTTGATGATGAATAGCCTACAGACAGAACCCAATAAACAGGCTTAGGGACCTTAAAGGGCCCTAAAAAAAAAGCACAACAACTGTTGTGCGGCGTTACGAGGAGTTACTGCTGTTATTGAAGGTAATCTTGGGTGGATAAAGCTTATACTTGTTTTTCGAACATAAAGACCTATCTCTTTAAAAACAGGCTAAAACCCCCTAATGGAGAGGATTTTGGCCCATAAATTCGACTAAAAATTGAGGTGCAACATGGCGGTCTTATACAACTTTTTTCAATTCCATCGCCAAGGCAACCCATCAAATGTGAGCCGATACAGATTCGATGGATTACACTCGATGGCCTTCTGTAGCTGTACTCAACCAATTGGAGGGTAAAGATCTCCTCCCAAGGAATGATTTTCAAAACGCCCTCTCCTAGGAACACCCCTGGAAATTCTACTTTGGAATGGAATTGAGCCGATTCTTAGAAACAAAAACCATTCTATCCCAGTGAATTCAATGTGATTTTTGCCGATATCTCAATACACTTATACTGAAGTTGTCTCTCTCTACGAATGACTCAAACATACGAGACCTGATATGGCACGATTTGATTATCGCCTGCAAAAAGTATTCGAGCTCCGAGAACGCAAGAAGGAGGAGCAGGAACGTCGTGTCCAAAAAGCAAAGGCCCGTGTGGCACAGATTGGGCAGCTCATCCAGGACAAGAAGCAGGAGATTCGCATTTTAAGACAAAACATGCTGACAGCCCCCCATGTGCTTATGGAAGCTCACGATATCTTTATCTACAAGCTTAATGATGA